>JBKPMX010000152.1:0-15738 GCA_046765655.1 Acidobacteriota bacterium | reverse complement strand
GGAACATTACTTACACGCGGCAAGGTCTATCTCGAGATAACTCGAACTGGCCTTGCCAGTGCCGCAGGCAAACTCGCCGAACTCATCGGCACAATCAAACCCTCACCAACACCACTCGAGAATCGAATGTCCGCATTCGGCAGTCAAATAGCGCGCTGGATTTTGATTCTTGCGGTTCTAGTCGCGATCGGTGGGACGCTCGTCGAAGGTATCAGTCGCGCGGGCCACGTGTTGTTGTTTGCCGTCGCGCTGGCGGTCGCTGCAGTACCCGAAGGATTGCCTGCTGTTTTGACGTTGACACTTGCTCTCGGTGTCGAACGAATGGCCAAACAGAAGGCGGTGGTACGCCGACTCAGCGCGGTCGAAGCTCTGGGATCAGTGACTGTCATCGCGACCGACAAAACGGGCACGTTAACTGAGAACCGCATGTACGTGAAAGACGTCGACACGCCAGAGACAAACCGTGCGTTGCGGGCGATGGCTCTCGCGAACGATGCAGAAACAACCATCGGCGCGGGAGACCCGCTTGAGACTGCTCTGATCGATTATGCGGAGAAGCAAGGTCTTTCAGTGGAAGCTGTGCGGAAGGGCCATCCGCGAAAAAGCGTACTGCCGTTCGATAGTGCTCATAAGTTCATGCGAGTGACCGTCGAAGAGAACGGTGAGCTCGTGAGCTATTTGAAGGGCGCACCGGAAGTATTGATCGCTCGAAGTCGGCTTTACGATTCAGATCGTCGCAGCTGGGAAGAAAAAGCAAACGCGTATGCCGCTGAGGGCTTTCGTCTGCTAGCGCTCGCATGGTGCGATGGCGAGGGAGATCATGATCTGAATTTTCTCGGTCTCGTATTGCTCTGGGATCCCCCGCGCGCCGAAGTTCCGGAGGCAATCAGGTTGGCGCGCGACGCGGGGATACGCGTTGTCATGGTCACTGGAGATCACCCGGCAACCGCCCTGGCCATCGCCAATGAGGTTGGAATTACTTCTGGAAGAATAGTAACGGGGTTGGACCTCGAGACACTCAGCACGGCTGAACTGAATCATGCGGTCAAGGAAGCGAATGTCTTTGCACGCGTGGCGCCCGAAGACAAGCTGAGATTAGTCGAAGCACTTAAAGCGAGCGGCGAGATCGTCGCTGTAACGGGTGACGGTGTGAACGATGCGCCGGCACTAAAGCGATCTGACGTTGGTATTGCGATGGGCCACCGCGGTAGTGATGTATCGAGGGAAGTGGCAGACCTCGTTTTACTCGACGATAACTTTGCAACCATTGTGAGCGCGATTCGTGAGGGTAGAAACATTTACGAGAACATCCAAAAGTTCATTCGGTTTCTGTTTTCGACGAACCTTTCCGAAACTTTGATTGTCGTCTTGGGATTAGTCGGTGCTTTTGCAATGCGTTTGCACGATGAATCGGGTGCGCTGCTGTTACCGTTAACAGCATCACAACTGCTTTGGATTAACATAGTCACAGACGGACCGGGTGCATTGGCGCTAGGTCTCGACCGGGATCCTGGCGTGTTACAGCAAAAGCCGCGCAATCCCGGGTCGCGTCTGCTGGACAGCGTTTCGCTGAGGTTCATCTTAATTACCGGTATCTTCAAGGGCCTGGTGGGTTGCGCGCTGCTGCTGACCTTGCCCCTGATGGGTCACAGCATAGTCAGTACGAGAACGTCATTGTTTTTGTACATGTCGATCGGGCAATTGATGTTTCTCTATCCGGCACGTCATGTTGGTCGAGGGGCGCAGACAAATATCGCCGTTCATTTAGCAGTGGTGATCGGAGTCGGTCTGCAACTGCTCACCGTATTTGTGCCGGGATTGCGCGTCCTGTTGCGTCTTGACGAGCCATCCGTTGAATCACTGGCGTTGGTGGGTGGGGCTGTGTTGCTAACGTTTGGAGTTGCGGAAATTTATAGTCGGATAGTTCAGCACCGCGATCTTTGACAGAATTACATGATTACCAAGATTTCAAGACTTCACCAGGGGATGCTTGCACAAAAAGTTGCTGAGCCTGCGAAGCAAACGTCGAGCATAAAGCCTGGGGCGTTAGCCCCAGGAACGCATCCGATACAAGGTTCAGCCCGCGATAGCGGGCGAAAGCCTCAACGAGAGCTGGCGCCCGTTTCACGGGCTAGTGATCATAACGCCGCTGGACCTGGGGCTGACGCCCCAGGCTTTATGCTAAACGCCTGCTTCGCAGGCTCAGCGACTTTTTGTGCAAAGGTGTACGGAGAAGTAATGTCCGGTTAAAAAAGGACTACTACAGTCTTCAAGTTTTGAAAGTGTGTAACTCTCTTACGTGATCGCTACGCGGTGCGACCGTCTGAGTAACGCAGACAACAGGAACAAGAATGCCGGGAGCGCGAACACTAAAAACCAACCGCCTTTAGCGAGCGGTTCGTGCATCAACGTCGTAAAGACGACATAGAACGCTAACAAACTTCCAACAGTGATACTGCCCCCCAAACCTTCACGCCACCAGCCAACCGCAAAACCTGTCACCACGCCAACCGGAAACAGCAGAAATCCTAACCACTCAGTGGCTGTAACCTTTTCTACGGGAAACGGCTCACCGAACAGAAACAGCATCAAGACGACTGTGCTGAACACACTTAGCACTCTTGCCGTCCATCGAACACTTTCTTGCATAAGAGATCTACCGCTAAACATAACCAACCTCCTGACGTATCGATGCGACCTTCACGCCGATCGTCGTAGTTAATTCAACACTACGAAGTGGTCCATCAAGCCGGGCGCCGTGCCACTTTTTACAGGTGTCACAATCCTGGTTAGGCCGCGTCGTGAGATTGCTCGCTACACCACTCGCAACGAAATGGCTGATCGAGACCTGCCTGAATGGCATAGTTAATGAAAGTGAACGCATCTTCGTCGACGTAGGTAAACTTGCCACACACGTCACAACGAAACGGATGTTGGTTGCGCTCGGTTTTGAACACTGTAGGTCCCAGGATTGGAATTGAACTACCGGGATTAAGATAGGATCGCAATGTCGACATAGCGTCACACCTCACTCTCTGGAAAGAGACGAAAATTGGTTCACGCTATTGGCCGTCGCGGACTCGGTGCCTCTCGATTTGCGGGTTCCGCGTCGCGCCACGGCCGATATACAACTAACTCGGGATGTTCGATGGCAAACGATTGAGCGATGTAGCAGTTCCAGCACACAGGTTCGTGCGTGCTCAGAACGTTCGAAACCTCCTCGAGGGAAACCTGCTGCCATTGTAGAAGCTTTGCCTCGGGGGTTCGCAGCACGGGTTTATGGTCAGTTAAGTGAAGTTCGGTAAATTGAATGCCACAAAAAACGCACTGCTTGCCGCGGTACCACTTCATCAATACTCCATGGACCAGACAATCATCTGGCGCGACATGCAGACCCACTAGACATTCCTGGCCACAGTCTTTTTTGATTGGCCAACGCGAACAGTTTTGTAAGCGAATGTCTGCGACTCCGAGTGCCGAGCTTAACGCGGCCTCAAACACGTCGACTTCCACCTGAGCGGGAACTTTTGTTTCCGGGCAGGTCACGACTTGGGTGCCCCCATACTTTGACCGTGCGCGCAAGATCCAGCGTATGCCGAAGACGGAAGCCACAGCTATTAAGACTATGGCTATGACTATTAATGAGTCTGCTGTGGTGTCCATGTTTTTGACCTCCCTCTCCGGCACGCTGGAAACTCGATGGCCCCGTATGGTCTTTTGCGCATCTCGGGCCGTGATCTCGGTGGGCGATCCGAGCCGACCCATCTGCGCTGCGGAGCATGTGCCGTGGCGCACACGCGTCTGTCGCTTCGGCGTCAGATCGCCCGTCACCTTCGATTAAGCAACAGCAGTGCCTTTTGAAGTCTGATAAGAAAGGCCCGTTTTATTGGAGAGTTCGCTGAGAGGAGTGCGGACGGCTACTCACCATTGCGAGAAAACTCACGTCAGGCCACCAGCCCGTGAAGTGCGACGCCGACTGCATAAGACAATCCAGCAGCACCAGCACCCACCAAGAATGTTGATAACCCTGACGACCACCAGCTTGAGGTCGACCACCGACTCTTCACAGAGCCGATCAGGAAGAAAACAAATCCAGTTGCTACGATTGAAGGAACGATCGGTCGGTCCACGGGCAAGAGATATGGCGTTAGTGGCACCAACCCGCAAATTACGAAGGCGCTAAATGTGCTGGCGGAGGCTATCCAGGGCGAACGCGCAGAATGTGGTAAGCCATATTCGTCAGTCAACATCGTTTGGACCCAACGATCAGGATCAGAAGTGATCAGTTCCACGACCCGATCCAGATCTGCTCCTTCGAATCCCTTACGCGCAAAAATCTGACGCACTTCTTCGCGCTCTCCTTCGGGAGCAATTTCGATATGTCGGCGTTCAATGGCCTCGAGCCGCTGGATATCATCGTGCTCAGCTTTTGTACCAAGAAAATTGCTTGCCGCCATCGAAAACCCATCGGCGATCAAATTGGCAAATCCAAGGATGACAATCACGATCGGAGATAAGCCAGCACCGACGACACCGGTTACAACAGCGAATGTCGTAACAGAACCATCGATCCCGCCGTAGATCCAATCTCTTAGGTAATTGTGACCTGGTCCAGCCGAGAGCCTTGCGTCAATCGCTTCGCTGGTGTGTTCGTGTTCCATGTGGGCGCAGGTTAACACAAGGATGACGGATGAAGGATGAACCCTTCTTATTCATCCTTCATTCCTCATCCTTCATCCTTAGTCTTCGGCAACGCCAGTTATGGCATCCACTCTTAAGCGAAAGACCACGGTTTCGGGCGCCGCTGCATCGTGAACCGCAACAGCCTCCACAGGCGTTAACCTTGGGAATCGAGAGAGGAGTTTGTTGAGAATGGCGCCGCGCTCGACCGGCGAGTGGACCTCTTCGTACGTTCCATAGGCGATCACGCTGCGCCACTCGGTATCACTTTCAATCTGATCAATCTGCAGACAAGCTCTGGGATGTGTCCGCAGGGCGTCGACTTTCTTACCAGGCAATGAGTGGCTGAAGACGAAACCCGCATCAAATACGTAGTTTATTGGCACTACGTAAGCTTCGCCCTCAGAAACGCACCCGAGCCGGGCCACCCTTCCTGCCTGCAACAAAGCTTGTGCTTCCTGATCTTTAAGGGGCCTGGTCATAGTTACTCGTTGACTTTCGATTCGCTCACGCGAACCCTATGTTGAAGTGGACCGAGATGTTTATCAAAACTGTCTCTCGACGGATCTCACGTCATTGGGTATTTAGTCGCACGGACATCGGTTGCGTTCTGCACTAACCTTATTCGCACTCAGTCTCCGATTGCGACACGTCCCGAGTGCTACAACTGCTTCTGGATGGTGATCGAGACCATTACAACAGCAGTGTTCGCGGTCTTGTTGTACGACACCCAGAATCCCAGCTTATCGTAGTGAATGATCTTGTACATTGAGCCGTCAGCTCTCACAGTGATATCTGGCCCAACCACGGTCCGATAGTCTGGCGCTCCAACGCCTCCCAGGTAGTCGACCGAAATCGCAATAACATTGTTTGCTTTGTCGAACAACAGTTGCGCCGTCTCCTGTTCGCTAAAAACGTAAAACTCCTGCTGATCGATTCTCTGGCCCGTGCCAATTTTGGCGTGAGCCTCCTCTGCCGCCATACCGAGGCGCACGCCCTTGTACTCCATCATGAAAGGCTGTTGAGTGGACGCTGGTTCATTGAACGAGGTAGCAGCAGGTGAGTTTGGTTTCCTTGACTGGCCATGAATGATAACGGCCGTAAACGCGAACACGATAGCGAGCTGCAATGCAAGCTTAATCGTTTTTGAAATCATGTTCATCACCTCCAAAGGAGAGATCACTTTCGGGTAGCTAAGGCGCAACATTTGTGCCGACAAAGATTGGTGCATTCGCCTGTGAATTCGACAGTTCCAGAGCCGGACTTGCGAGCTTTTGCTCATTTCATTCAGTGAAATTTCCCAGCCCGCAGAGGAATCTGAACAGACACTACAGGACCGTCAGATTTGACTGATAAATGGTCCATTTCCCGTCGTTCCGGTGCGGCGATCAGCGGCATGTGTATTGCGAATTTCAAGTGAGGATTTGGTGAATGGGATACGGATCTGTGGGACACAGTCAGTACCGAAGCGCCATAGCGCCGGGTCCGTGTTTCGTTGGGCGTCTCAACGGGAGGATGGACCCGACCGTATCCCGGCGCGTCGGGATACCGACTTGTCCCACTAGATTGAATGAGTGCAATGAGGCGTTGAAGGAGGATCGAAATGAACGCCAATATGCCAAGCAATCCAATGCTGGTTAAGAACGACGTTACGCGCAGAAAATTCTGCAACCGACTGTTGACTACATCTGCGGCAATGTTGGTGGTCGCCAACTGCAAAGCTCAAACGACAAAGGCGACATTTTCGACCGGATCGGCCGTAAGGCTCGAAGGGGCGACAATGATGAAGCCTAACTCGTTTCTGCTATTCAACTATCCGAATAGAACGGATCCAGCGATCCTGGTTCGCACGGCAGATGGAAACTTCTACGCCCACGGTCAAAAATGTTCGCACCTGGGCTGCTCGGTCAGCTTTAATCGGGAGCAGAAGTGTCTCGAATGTCCGTGCCACTCTGGAGCGTATGACATGAGATCGGGATTCGTCCTACATGGTCCACCACGACGACCCCTCGATCGGATATTCCTCGAGGTCCGAGGTGGCGAGCTCTGGGCAGTTGGGCGTACAAACGACTGTGATGCGTTTGTAACCACAGCGTCCTAGGCAGGCGTTCTGGTGGTGATTGAGTACCGCAATACGTGGCTGGTTGTTCGTAAGAAACTTCGGGGCCATCGACTACTTACAGCAGCCGAAGCTAACGCGTTGCGGTACTCATGTTTTTGATTCAGGAGTTAAAAGGAACGATGATCGAAACATTGATAGAACAGCCAACGGTCGTTGGCGCATATACAGCCGGCAATGTGGTATTGCGTGATGGATCCACAGTCCGAGTCAGACCGGTTCAGTCAAGTGACGAAAAAAAGTTAGTGGTTCTACTTCAGTCGTTATCAGAGCAAGACCGCTGGTTCAGGTTCTTTGCTCCAACGAAGGACAGTGTGCTTGCAGCCGAAGCGCGTCGTGAACTCACACTTGGGCGCGCGTTTGGGCTCGTCGCATGCAGTGGCGCAGACGAACGAATCGTGGGGCACGCGTTCTACGCAATGCTTGATGAGGAAAGAGCAGAAGTTGCATTCACGATCGCGAACGACTTTCAGGGTCGCGGTCTTGGCACAATATTGTTGGGCCAACTGGCTGACGTCGCGGCATCTAACGGCATTCACATCTTTGAAGCTGAAGTCACTGCCTCAAATCACGCAATGCTCCGCGTGTTCAGAGAATCCGGATTTCCGATCGATGTTTCCGCGTTTGCAGGACAGCTTCACGTCACATTTCCCACAGCGTTTTCTGCTGATGCGGTTGATAGATTCGAGCGCCGCGCGGCTATTGCAGCACAGAACGCACTCAAAGTGTTCTTTAACCCACGCGCTATCGCTGTGATTGGTGCGTCGCGAAATCGAGGGACGATCGGTGGCGAGATCTTTCACAACTTACTGACGTATGGGTTTCAAGGTCCCGTATACCCGGTTAACCCTACGGCTAAGGTCGTTCAATCGGTCGTTGCTTATGCATCAGTCGAGGACATTGATGGTCCGGTTGATTTGGCGATTGTTGCCGTGCCTGCTTCACAAGTTGCCGACGTGGCCGCTGCGTGTGGTCGCAAAGGAGTAAAGGGCCTGGTCGTTATTTCTGCGGGCTTCGCGGAGACGGGAGAAGAGGGCCAGCTCCGACAGGCCGATCTAACCCGCGTTTGCCGAGAAGCAGGAATGCGTTTAATCGGACCGAACTGTATGGGCATTGTTAATACGGATCCATCTGCTCGGCTTAATGGCACCTTCGCTGCGTCCCAGCCGCCACACGGCAGAATTGGATTTTCATCGCAAAGCGGCGCGTTGGGATTTGCAATCATGGAGTTCGCGAGTTCATTCGGCTTGGGGCTGTCGACATTCGTTTCAGTTGGCAACAAGGCCGATATCTCTGGAAACGATCTGTTGCGATACTGGGAAGCTGACGATGGGACAGATATCATCCTTCTCTATCTCGAGTCGTTCGGTAATCCAAAGAAGTTTTCACAAATTGCGCGACGAGTCGGACGCAAGAAACCGATCGTTGTGGTTAAGAGTGGACGCTCCGTGGCTGGTGCGCGAGCAACGTCATCGCATACGGGTGCGTTGATCGCGGCCTCAGACATTACAGTCGATGCTCTGTTCAGACAGGCTGGCGTCATTCGCACCGACACGTTATCTGAGCTGTTCGACGTAGCTAAACTACTCGCCTCGAAGAAACTCCCGGAAGGAAGACGAGTAGCAATCGTAACTAACGCAGGTGGACCAGGAATCCTGTGTGCAGATACATGTGAAGCGCAGGGACTTGAGATCCCTGTTCTCGACGAATCCACGCGGGCAAGACTCCTTGAATTCTTGTTACCTGGAGCAAGTGCTGTAAATCCCGTTGATCTGATCGCGTCGGCACCAGCTGAACATTACCGAAAAGCTGTGGAGATCGTTGCGGCTGATCCAAATGTGGATGCGTTAATAGTCATCTTCACGCCGCCGCTGGTAACGCTTGCCTCTGAAGTAGCTCGAGAGATCAAGGATGCAGTTCAAGAAAGTAAAATCGAAAAACCGATCATGACGGTCTTCTTATCCGCTAGCGGTGCGCCGCGGGAGTTACGAGAAGGCGGTGGCGAGATTCCGTCCTATCAATTTCCGGAGACACCGGCAATTGCGCTCGCGCGGGTGACGCGTTATCGCGAATGGCGCGACCTGCCGGAATCACATCCACCAGTCTTCAACGACATCCGACGTGATGAAGCCGCCGGATTAATCGCAATGGCGCTTGAGCAAGGCGATGGTTGGCTCACGAACGAAGAAACGGCGAAGCTGTTCTCTTGTTATGGATTACCGCTTGTAGAACAGAAAGTCGTGTTCACAGCAGAGCAAGCAGCGCAGGCGGGAGCAGAGTTTCGCGGGCCTGTCGCTCTGAAGGTTATTGCTCCAGGTGTGCTGCATAAGACTGAGGTTGGAGGCGTGCGTTTAAATTTAGCGGACGCTGAGCAAGTGCGGGCTGCTGCGTTGGAGATGCAACGTTCGATGGAAACCCACGGTCATGAACCTACCGGCTTTATCGTGCAGCCGATGATCGAAGGTGGAGTCGAAATGATTGTTGGTGTCGTGCATGATCCACAATTTGGACCCGTCCTCGCGTGTGGGGCCGGCGGTACGCAAGTGGAAGTGATTCGCGATGTCTCGATCCGTCTCAGCCCACTCTCACGCGAGGACGGTCGTGAAATGATTCAATCTTTGAAGACCTATCCGCTGCTTACTGGTTTTCGAGGAAGTGCAAAGTGCGATATCGAGGCGCTTGAGGACGGACTGTTAAGGGTGAGTGCGATGGTGGAGGATTTGCCGCAGATCGCCGAACTCGATTGCAATCCCTTTGTGGTGCGAGAGCACGGCGCAGTGATTCTAGACGCGCGTGTTCGAGTCGTAGCGCCGCCAGCGCGAACACTTCGAAGCGTGCGTAGGTAGCGCTATGAGTCTTAGTGCTTAGTACTTAGTACTTAGTACTTAGTACTTAGTGCTTGATGATCTGAGGGCTGTGCAATGAAGCCTCAGTCGAACCGGCAACTACGAAGCACAAAGTACTAAGTACAAAGACAAACACCTCACCCAATCCACCGGCTGCCGCGGGGCTATACGCTACTGATGATTATGGCCTCCGCCGTAAGCAGCAATAATGCGCTTGCGGATCTCTTGCATAGGTACTTTCTGTTTTTCTAACTGATAGGCCATCAACGCCTCACCGATACAAATACCGCAGCTATCGGCGTGTTCTGTCACAAAACAACTCTGGAGACTCTTGTGACCATGGGCGATGTCACAGTGGCAGTAGCAAGGCAGTTGCGCCAGCGTTTGGGGGATCTTCTTAGCAACATCGTAAGCCTGCCGACTATTGCCCCAAAAATTGTCAGGCGCAAGCGTCGGAGCCAACGTATCGGGCTGCGGCTCGGTCGCGTAGTAGGCAGGCACACGGTCCATATCTGAAGATTGCTGTTGAGCAGGGGCCACCTGCGTTTGATTTGGTTGCGGCGTCGTAACCGATGCCGAATGGTCGTGTGAAGTGCCTTTGGAGCAAGCGGCGATGAGCACTGTTGAAAGAAAAAGGAAGCCGAGGACAATCGATTTCATAGTTCACTTTGCACCGATGAGCATTACCGAATCTCTGCGTATGTCAGATGTAACGACGTCATTCGCATCGTAAGCTCTCGTGCGAGTGTGATTTCCGGCATCGTCGGACTGATATACGGTCTTGGATTTGTCGTCCCACTAAGTACATTCGGTTTTCATGGTAGGAATTCAATTACAGAACGGGAGCGAAGCGACCGATGTCAACGCGCATTGATCGCTTCGTTCGTTGGCATCCGTCGCTTCGCTCCCGTTTTGTAGTTGAGTGATATTTTAGGCGACGTCGCATATCTCCAAAGTTGAGTATGGTAAGCCAACGAGTTAGATATGTGTCGCTTCGCTATCCGTACAGGTGTTCACTCCATCACTCCCGATTCAACGGCAGTCGAATAGTAAAGGTTGAGCCTCGACCTAACTTTGATTCAACTCCTACAGTGCCACCGTGCGCTCGTGCGATTCTGCGCACCGCCGGAAGACCCAGCCCAGTCCCTTCACTGCGTGTCGTAAAAAATGGGTTGAAGATCCGGGCCCGATCCTCTTCGGAAATGCCTCGACCATTGTCTGAAACTTCGATAACTGCGTCTTCGCGATCGGCTGTTTCCTGATCGATTGAGACGCGAACCTTCACTTCACCGGCGCCTTCGGTTGCGTCGATCGCATTGATAATGAGATTCAACACAGCGTCTTCAATTTGAGCCGCATCGATATTGACAACGAGCGGATCGTCTGGCGGTTCGTAACTGATCGTTACGCGGCCGCCTCGCGACATCGAGTGGCCGAGTTGACCGCGCGACAGGTTCACAGCGCGACGCACGACGTCTGAAAGCGACATCGCTTTAACTGATACCAAACGCGGTCGAGCTCGATCCAGCAGCGCCCGCACGGTACCGTCGATACGTGTCACTTCATGCCGCATCCCTTCTAGGGCTTCACGCTCCGGATCCGTTTTTTCCCGACGTCGAATCAGGATATCTACAGCGCCCTGGATGCCCGCCAGTGGATTCTTGATTTCGTGGGCCAGGCCGGCAGCAAGCTCGCCGACAAAAGAAAGTTGAGCTGCTCTTTGCACCTCGTTCTCCAGCCGTTTTTGTTCAGTGACGTTTGTGTTGACGATTAGTTTCTGGTGTGGCTGCCCATGATCGTCACAGACGAGTGTCCAACGACTAAGCACCACGATGTCACGTCCTTCTTTCGTCACTTGCGAAAGCTCGCCACTCCATTCGCCGTTCTCCCGGATCCCGCGTTCAGCCTCTTCAAATCCGGCAGGAAGCTCTCTATAAAGGAGCTCTTTTGCATCGCGGCCGATCACCTCATCGTGTGTCCAACCGTAGAGACGCTCGGCACTTTTGTTCCAATAAGAAATGCGATCATCAAGATCCCGAACGAGTATCGCATCCTGCGCTTGATCTAGCAGTTCCGCTTGTTGACGAATCTTTTCTTCGGCGAACTTGCGCTGCGTTATGTCGTGGCGAATCGCGACATACTGGTATGGCTTGCCGTCCGAGTTGAGGAAGGGAACGATTGTGGTATCGACCCAGTAAATGGATCCATCCTTCGCGCGATTGCGAAGTTCACCTTTCCAAACTTCTCCTGCAGCGATCTTAGTCCAAAGTTGACGTATGAAGTCCTTCGAGTGATATCCCGAATTGATGATCCGGTGGTCCTGGCCTAGCAATTCTTCGCGAGAATACTTTGAAATACGGCAGAAGGCGTCGTTTACATAATTGATGATGCCTCGCTGATCTGTAATCGCAACAATGGTTGATTGGTCGAGGGCACGTTTCAGGTCGTCAAGTTCTTTGAGCGATTGCTCAAGCGCCTCGAGACTCCCATTTGCGATCAGCGACTGACTCATAAGATCAAGAGGTCAGCGGCAGGAGCAGTTAACACGAGCAGAACCGACTCCTGCTCCTGCCGGGTGCCCCTGCCCCTGATTACTGACTCGCGGCTGCTTCTTCCTCCAGTTTCTTCATCCGGTAGCGAAGTTGGTCACGCGAAATGTTGAGAAGTTCTGCCGCTTTCGTTTGGTTGCCGTTGCTGCGTTGGAGCGCTTGTCGCACTAGAGACATCTCGACATCTTCCAGCGACACTCCTGCCGAAGGTAACTGCATTGGATCCTTCGTCTTAGTGTCCAAACGAGTTTCGAACGTCACGCGTCCATCCCCGATTAATCCGCGCGGCAGATACTTTGTTGTAATGGCCTCAGCGTCTTCCAGGATCATCGCTCGCTCAATGACGTTTCGGAGCTCACGTACATTTCCAGGCCATGCATAGTCACTAAACGCCGCTAAGGCTTCAGGCGTAATCGTATTAACGTTCTTGCGTAAACGCGTTCTGAAATTCTCCATATAATGTTCTGCAAGTACGCGAATGTCGTCTCCTCTATCGCGTAGGGGAGGGATATCAACCTGGATCACTGAAAGCCGATAAAACAGATCGGCTCGGAAACGCCCCGCCTCACTCTCGCTTTTCAGATCACGATTTGACGCTGCAATCACACGCACGTCTAAAGGTAAGTCTTTCAGACCACCGACGCGTCGAAATGAACCTTCTTCGAGTACGCGTAACAGCTTTGCCTGAAGACTTAATTCGAGTTCTCCTATCTCATCCAGAAAAAGCGTTCCGCCTTCAGCTTGCTCAAACATACCTTCCTTGCGCGCTTTGGCATCAGTGAATGCGCCTTTCTCATAACCAAACAACTCGCTCTCGATCAGGGTGCTTGGGAGTGCGGCACAATTGATTGCGACGAACGGATGGTCCGCGCGCGATGAGTGATAGTGAATTGCCTTCGCGACAAGATCCTTGCCAGTACCGGATTCACCCTGGAGCAAGACAGATGAGACCTCGCTCTCCGCGACCTTATGGGCCATATTCAACATGTCGCGCATGGCTGGTGATTCGCCGACAATTTGTTCGAAGCTGAACTGCTGGGCTCGCTCGCGACGGAATAGATTAACTTCCTTACGCAAGCGATTCGCTTCGATGCCATTGCGAATCGCTACTTGCAGCTCTTCGAGATTGATTGGTTTGCCGATAAAGTCGTAGGCGCCGCCACGCAGTGCCGCGATCGTCTCGTCAACTAGGACGTTGGCGGTGATCATGATGACCACAGCGTCCGACTGCCTTTGTCGAATTTGGCGCAGAATTTCGAGTCCGGAGCCGTCAGGTAGGTTGATATCGAGGAGACTTGCGATTGGTTGTTCGGTGTCAAACGCTTCAAGAGCGGCGGCAGCTGTTCCTACTTCGATCGGCTCATAGCCCCAGCCACGCAACGCTTCGCCGAGCGACCAGCGAATCATCTTTTCGTCGTCGACAACCAGAATCTTCTGCTTAATGTTTTTCAGGTCGGTTTTCTTCACTTCCTGGCTGTCTTATTCGATGGGATGGATTTGACGACTGACAGCCTGATTATAGAGGGACGGGTGGTTAGCCACAAAACCGCGTCTCCGGTGGCACTAGTGCAACCGTTGTGCCCGCGTCCCTTGGCGGAAATTGAGGAGAATTTCTGAGCGGCGGAAGGAAAGCAGCGAGAGTTCGCGCAATGCAGTGGATTTTTCCGCAGGTTGCACAATCTCTTCCAGCTGGCATCGTCCTTCAACCCCAACCTTTAGGTTGGCGGGAGGCAATGTTTAGAGGACTGGTCGTGTTAGCGGCCGCAAAAACCATTTCAATGGTTTTTATTTAACCTCACGAAAGCGGACCTAGGCTCAGCTGTTTCTCGGCATGGGTCGGAGGGCAGGCCGAGAGAAACCATTAAAATGGTTCCTCGTTGATTGGTGACGCGAGGAGCTTGTTTCCGGCATGGGACCCCAACCTAAAGGTTGGGGAGAATGAGAGGTTGAGTTTCACAGGTCACATAAGAAGCGTGGGTCCATCCTGCAACCACCATCCTTCATTCCTGCTCCTTCATCCCTCATCCCTATTCCTTGCGGTGACATTCGGCGCACTGGAACATCGAGATGTCGCCGAGATTTATCGGATGCTGGAATGGTTTGTTCGCCTTGTGACAACTCTCGCATTTGCGATCAGCCAATGAACCCAAATCAACCGGGTGTTGAAAAGGTCCAGTCGTCGCAGAGGCTTTCGGATTCGCAGAATCGTAAAGCATCGTGTGGCAAATATTGCAGTTGTTTGTGATGACCTGTCCGGTATTGCTTACGTGTTCTCCGTCATGGCAACGGAAGCAGCCGGAGAAATAGAAATGACCGATATTGTTTGGATGAGTTTGCCAATCAGTCTTCATCTCCGGGAAAAAATAGGTACTGAAGATTCGCTGAACCTCCGCGATGGACCCTTTCAGTTCCTTCTGCCGCTGCGAATAGATGTCGCCATAGTTGGTTCGATAAAAATCCGTCAGGTCCTTGTCGATTGTTGCCAAAGCTTGATCCGTAGTTTGATAAGGCTTACTCAAGACTTCAACTGCTTTCCGTTTAAGGTAGGGCAGTGATGTATCCAACCTGCCTGAAGCGAAACCAAGGTCGGTTGCGAGATCGGGCGGCAGGTACTGATGTGCGGGCCGGTTGTGACAATCAACGCAATCCATTTTGCGGTGGTTGCCGTTAGCGATTTGCTCCTGTGTTAGAGGCCGATTCCGATCCATGTATTCTCTGACGTTCCCGTTCATGTCCTTAATTCGGACCCAGGGTATCTGTTGGCGCTGATCATCAATCGACACGTACTCAATGTCGTTCGCGATGTTCATGTGCCAATGAATGCCTTTCACGAGACCTGCAGCAGCACTTCCACCGCCGACATTTATCAGCATTCGTCTTTGACGCAGACTGTTCTGCTCATCGTATGCATAGCGATTAAAGACTTTCAGTTGTGCGCCAAAGAATTTCTCGGGCCAGTGACATTGTTCACATGTATCCTGAGCCGGTCGCAGATTGTGCACCGGCGTAGTTATCGGTCTCGGATATTTATGGAAGGTGACGGAATAGAGTTGATAGGCACCCGACAGCTTTGAGCGGACATACCATCCAGCACCTGGACCAACGTGACAATCAACGCACCGAACTCGGGCATGTGCGCCAGCCAGATAGGCAGTGTGCTCTGGCTTCATGACTCCATGGCAGGTCTTCCCACAGAAAGCGACTGAATCACTGTACTCATATGCTTTATAACTACCGAACGCGCTCGCCGAGACGAAAAAGAAGGTGATTGCCAGAAAAATCAGGAACGCTCGTCGCGCGTGTGGCTCATTGAGATCCAGCTTAGGAAATGCTGCGACCTCATCGGGAGCGAGCTTCCGCCGCCGTCGTCGCTCAAGGATTCTTCCAAGAAGAACCAGGAACAGTCCGAAGAACAGAACAGCGGGAAATACGATGTAGGTGAGAATTCCCAGGTACGGATTCTCTTGGGACGAAGTTATTTCCATCAGGAACAGCAAGATGCCGCTTGCGATAGCTGCGACACCGATCGCTGCGCCAACGAGGC
>JBKPMX010000151.1:0-24329 GCA_046765655.1 Acidobacteriota bacterium | reverse complement strand
CATGAGCCCCTGAAACGGGCGACAGTTCTCATTGTTGCGGCTTTCACCCGCTCTCGCGGGCTCAAACTCGTATCGCATCTGTTCCTGGGGCTAACGCCCCAGGCTTTATGCTCGACGCCTGCTTCGCAGGCTCAGCGACATTTGTGCAAAGCCGACCGGGTAAGCAATGTGTCCTTGATCCGTCAATCAATCAACAATCTTCAATCTACAATCAACAATCATCGCATATCACTTTCTTCGAGCAATGCCTTGCACCGCCACAGGTTTTCCTGCACTGTAAATCAAGTGCGAACTGACTGAGAGCGCGAATCTTTGCCCACCCTTGTCAAATATCTCCAGCTCGTACGACGTCGCTTTCTGCTGGTCCAGTTTGCGATCAATCATGCCCTGGGAAAGCGAGATAAACTCCGGAGCAACCACCTGCTGCAGATTCAGACCGAGAATCGTTTCGATGGAATAACCTGTAACTCGCTCGGCAGCGCTGTTCGCGGAAGTATAGTTTCCGGCTAAGTCGTGCGTGTAGATAATGTCGTCAGTGTGCTGCAACAGGCTTAAGTATCTCTGCTCGTTCTCCAAACGAGTTCTTGCCAGCCGGTTGTCTAAAACCACTTTGCAAATCGATTCCTCAAGCTGGGGCCCCGTAAGTTGTTCGCGTAAGTGACAGTCTTGCGCCCCGGCGTGAAATGCTTCGAGGATCTCGTCGCTGTCATCCGACGTCACGACAATCATAGGTGTCTGACAGCCGACTCGTTTAGCTTGTTCAAGGAAATCTGCGAAAGGTCTCTCAGTAGAATCAATGATGCAGATATCGTGACCGTTTGCCTGAAATTTGTTCGCAGCGCCAGCGAGTGTCGAGACGCAACTAAACTCGAACTCACGGAACTCAGACTGAGATAACATTCTCCGGATAGCGCTTGGTCTATCGCAATCATCATCAACCAGCAGTACCCGGAGCTTCGTTACGGCAGAGCAGTTTTGGTGGAAACGTCCGTGCATGTGCGAATCACCTTGTGCTTAGACTTCTACCAACCAAGAGCGGCTCGGTTTGCTGGGAGTAACACGATAGGTTCCGCTGCGGTGAGAAACGGGCAGCCCTGGGCAGTCTGCCTAAGCGAAACACCCCGTTATTTGTTTTCGTGGTGGTGACGCAGCTTCGCCGTTTCCATAAACCGGGCGGAAAACAGTCGAAATGCGTTGACGTCGTGGGATAGACCAATTTGGCTTTCGCATCTGCTATGCCGAAACCGAAACATGGACCGGACGCTACCGCGTTTCGGTACTGACTGTTTTCCCTTTTTGGTTGCGTCCGACTATCATTACGCGTCCTTCTATTTCAACAGGATTACAGAATCTCAGACTTGATAGGACGAGGCTATCGCGCATTTCATCCCTCATCCTTCATCCTTAATCCAAATGTCTACAACTTCTCCCGAGCCACGCACACAGGTCTTATCTGTTAACGAAATTAGAAAACAGTTCCCTGCTCTCCAGCGCATCTACAACGGTTTTCCTGTCGCATACTTCGATGGTCCTGGCGGCACTCAGGTGCCACGCACCGTCGTGGAGAGCATGAGTGACTATCTCTATCACCATAACGCCAACACCCACTGGAACTATCCAACCAGCGCAGAAACTGACGCTGCGATCGAACGCTCCCGCGAGGTTTGCGCGGAGTTCCTAAATGCATCGCCCACGGAAATTGCGTTTGGCAACAATATGACAACGCTCACAATGCATTTATCGCGAGCGCTTGGTCTTCAGTGGGGACGCGGTGACGAAATTGTTGTTACCGAGCTCGATCATCACGGCAACATCGATCCGTGGATACGACTGGAACGCGAGCGAGGCGTGACGGTGCGTCGTGTAAGAATGAACGTTGAGACTGGGCAGCTCGAATGGGGAGACCTGGAGCGGCTAATTAGTCACAAAACAAAACTCGTCGCGATTGGTGCTGCATCCAACGCGCTTGGGACAATCAACGACATCGAACAAGCCGTCCGCCTGGCCCATAATGCCGGGGCGCTCGCTTTCGTTGATGCGGTTCATTACGCACCGCACGTCATGATTGACGTTCAGAGTCTCGATTGCGATTTCCTTGCGATGTCGGCGTACAAATTCTACGGACCTCATACAGGAATCTTGTTCGCAAAACGGGAACTGCTTCAAGACATCGACTTTCCCAGGTTGGTTCCAGCGCCTGATTACGCGCCTGAAAACGCTGAGACTGGAACTCAGAATCAGGAAGGGATGGTAGGAGCTGCTGCTGCCGTTGACTTTCTCGCCTCACTTAGCACAGAAGGAACAAGACGTCAGCGGTTGGACCAGGCATTCACCGAAATGCATGTTCGTAACTCTGCACTGACACGAAAACTTTGGAATGCGTTGAAGTCGCTCGACGGTGTGCGCGTTTATGGACCTAGTCCTGACAAACCTCGAACTCCAACGATCTCATTCACAATCGACAACGTCCGTTCAAGCGACGCAGCAAAGCGGCTATCTGAGAAAGGGCTTTTTCTCTCGCATGGAGACTTCTACGCGGCGACGGTTGTCACTCGTTTGGGATTGGAACCGGAAGGCCTGATTCGTGCGGGCTGCGCTTGTTATACGACTGAAGATGAAATTGATCGCTTGATCGAAGCGGTAACCGAACTCTCAACTTCGTAGACACAAATTGTAGGGGCGGCCCTCCGTGGCCGCCCGACTTAGGTGTTGACCTTGCGCGGGGTTGATGGGCGGCCACGCAGGGTCGTTAACGTGAGGTTCTCTTCTAATTAAAAGCTGGGAGTGTGCAAGAAGAGCTTGGAGAAAACTTTCGGGTCATCAAACAATCAAAGCTTCGCCAGCATGATGACGTTCATGAGTTCGTTTTCCCAGAAGCAGTTTATTTTGGGAAGAGCACCAGCGGTTCCCACCTTCGGTAACGAATCAAGCGGCTAATTCATTACCGTACCGCACGACGGGTGTTAGATCGCTCGTAGGGCGCACATTCTGACAAACAATGAAGGAAAATCGTGGTGGGTCGCTTGCCTTAATGTTGTTACTTTATTGCGGCGGTCCACTCAGCGTAAAGCATTTATACAGTCGGCCAGTAAACCGTAAGCCGTGCTCTGTAGATTGGGCCGGTGAGAGATGACTGTTAGAGCCGGGATCATATCCAACTCAAAGTGCGCTCCGAGTGATGTGCCCCTGATACTGCCGAGCGGTTCGCTTGTGGAGATTTGTTCTGGCATAACCGAAGCGGCGATTGATTTATCTTCACCGATTCTTAGCCGACTCACTAGTTTATACGGTCGGCCTTCGGCGCGCGCGCGTTGCAAGATCGACGGGGTAAGGTGGCGGATTCCCTGGCGTCTAACTTGTTCGGGCGAAAGTTGAGACTTCAGGATCACTTTCGTAATCGCACAAAGTTTCATCGTTGCATCCCATCCATCTACGTCATGACTGGGGTCAGTTTCGGCGACGCCTAGTTCCTGAGCAGCCTTCACACCCTCCTCAAAGCTTCTGCCTGTTTCCATCGCTTCGAGAATCACGTTTGTCGTTGAATTCATAACGCCGGTGAAGCCGCGCAAGCGTGCGGCGGGAAGTGTTTCGCGAAAGAGTGAGAACACGGGCGCACTGTCCATAACAGTCGATTCAAAGAAAAACCGTTTGCCTGCGCGTGCAGCCAGCTCATTGAGTTCATCGTATGCATAAACGATTGGTCCTTTGTTGGCCGTGATCGTGTGAGCTCCGCTTTGTAGTGAGGCGCGCAGATAATCGATCGCAGGCTGACCTGTTTCAGGATTTAAGGACGTAGTTTCAAACACCACGGCCGGCTGTGCGGAGTGCAACCAGTCGGTAATTCCAGTGTGAGTTGAAAAGTTGTTGAGGTTACCAGCGAGTAGTTGTCCGGCGTCAACGCCGTTCTCAGCTGACAACCATCCTAACCGCCGGGTTGCGACGCCAGTGATCTTCCATTCGATTCCGTATCCATCGCGCAGCTCATTTGACTTCGCAACGAGTAGCCGAACTAAAGCGCGTCCGACATTTCCAAAGCCAAGGAAGCAGAAGTTGTAGGTTGTCATGTCGGTGTTCTCAATCTCGTGACAAAACAGTCAGTATCCCGACGCCTCGGGATAGCGTCGGGTCTTGATTGTCTTAGCTCCCCGTCCTCGTAACGCGCACCCGACGCTATCCCGAGGCTTCGGGATACTGACTGTTTTGCCACAAGATCGGTATTATAGTGAATGCGTGAAACAATACCACGATTTACTCAAGTCAATTCTTGAACGCGGCACTGAACACGATGATCGGACCGGCGTCGGAACCATCTCTCATTTCGGTTTTCAAACGCGCTTTGATCTCAGTCAAGGCTTTCCGATCGTTACGACAAAGCGTGTTCCCTTTCGCTGGGTAGCCGAAGAGTTGTTTTGGTTTCTGTCAGGCGATACCAACGAAGCAAACCTGCGCGAACGAGGTGTTGATATCTGGGCAGAGTGGGCCGACGAGGAACACACGAAACGCTTCGGTCGACCCGCCGGAGATCTTGGTCCAGTGTATGGGTACCTCTGGCGCTCGTTTGGAGGAACTTATCCAAAACGTGACGGTGTCGATCAAATCGCAAATCTAATCGATCAAATTGAGCACAATCCTAACTCGCGACGATTGATTGTTACTGGCTGGGATCCTCGTTATGCAGACAACGTCGACTTGCCGCCGTGTCATACGCTCTTTCAATTCAAAGTCGAAAACGATCGTGTGCTTCACTGCCAACTTTACCAGCGGTCGGCCGATGCTTTTCTCGGTGTCCCCTTCAACATCAGTTCCTATGCGTTGCTTACACATCTCATCGCGCATGTATCGAACTTGTTGGTAGGCGATTTTGTCTATACTCTCGGCGATTATCACATCTACAAGAATCATCGCGATCAGGTGAATGAACTTCTTTCGCGGGAACCGCTGCCGTTGCCGACGCTCCAGATCAGTTACAATGGCGAACAATCGTCACGTTTGGAACGTCTGCTGGCGATCAGATATGAACACTTGAATCTCGTGGGTTATCAATCACACGCAAAGATTGCTGCGCCGGTTGCGGTCTGAACCACGGTCAGCTTTCGCCAAAAGATGATAATCGGGATTGCAGCAGTCGCTCGGAATGGCGCCATCGGCAAGAAAGGTAAACTGCCGTGGCACTATTCCGCCGACATGAAATTCTTTAAGAACACCACGATGGGCCATGCTGTCGTGATGGGACGAAAGACGTGGCTGACTCTGAAGAAACCACTACCGGGTCGGCTCAACATCGTGTTGACGCGAGATGGGAACTTAGAACCGCAAGAATCTCTCGTCGTCCTTAGCGACATCGAATCCGTCCTTTCTTTCAACAACTCGCTTACTACAGACATGTTCGTTATCGGCGGCGCTCAGATTTATCGAGAGTTTCTCGCGCACATTCAGAAGTGGATCATTACTCAGGTGCCATTGACGGTCGACGGTGCCGACGCGTTTATGCCAGAAGGTTATTTGGATGATTTCAAGCGCGCAGGATCTGAGAAGCTTGATGATGAACTGGTAGTGAAGTTTTATGAACGAGGCTAAGCGCACTCAGGATGGGGGCATGCGGGCCAATGAGTCAACTCAGTCGAAGGGCGCAGTCAGGATGGGGGCATGCGGTAGGTAGATTCAACTTCCGTAGCGACCAACCAGCGCGCCCCCGCTTCTTCTGATTCCTACTATGTTGTCCATCATGTGCATTCAGCGGGGGCGCGCTCGTTGTCGCATTAGCAAGTTGAGTCAATTCACCGCTTGCCCCCTTCCCAACTGCACCTACCAACATTGCCGATTAAAATAGTTCCTGGATCGCTTCTTCAACCGATCTCACGCCTACGACCCGCACTCCAAGCAGCCGCTCCATTCCGGCAACATTCGACGCCGGAATCACAATCTTCTTGAAGCCGAGCGCCTGTGCTTCTTTTACACGCACAGCCGCCTGCAACGCGCCTCTCACCTCGCCTGTTAACCCTACCTCACCAAACACTGCTGTGTGCGGATCAACTGTCATGTTCTTAAAACTCGAGGCGATCGCAGACACCACGCCAAGATCAACGGCCGGTTCGTCCACTTCCAATCCGCCGGCGATATTCACGAAGACATCGTCGCCGCTTAACTGAAGCCCCACACGTTTCTCCAACATCGCAATCATTAGTGCCACACGATTCTGGTCCACTCCCTGAGTCATTCGGCGTCCGGTTCCATACTTGCTCCCCGACACTAGCGCCTGAATTTCAACCAGCAACGGGCGCGTGCCTTCCATGCACGCCGTCACGACCGATCCGGCGACGTTCTGTGGACGTTCCTGCAAGAACATCTGCGACGGATTCGCCACAGGTATCAACCCCGCCCCCGTCATCTCAAATACGCCGACTTCGTTTGCCGCACCGAATCGATTCTTTGTCGCACGCACGATGCGATGATTGTGATGCCGCTCTCCTTCAAAGTAGAGAACAGTATCTACGATGTGCTCTAACGCTTTTGGCCCCGCGATAGAACCATCCTTCGTGATATGACCGATCAAGAAAACCGGCACGCCGCGATTCTTTGCGAGCAGTAAGAACTGGTGCGCCACTTCCCTCACTTGCGACACCGATCCCGGCGCTGATTCAATCAGGCTTGAAAAAACGGTTTGGATGGAATCGACAATGATCGCACCTGGCGTCAGTCGATCGATCTCGTGAAACATGTTTTCGAGATTCGTCTCTGGCAACAGATAAACATTCGATGCCGTCACCCCGAGTCGCTCACCACGCAGTTTTATCTGTCGTTCCGACTCTTCGCCCGAAACGTACAAGACCAGGGTGTTCGCGGCGCTAAGTTGATCCGCAACCTGAAGCAACAACGTGCTCTTTCCGATTCCAGGATCACCTGCGATCAGAACCAGCGTCCCGGGAACGATGCCGCCACCAAGAACGCGATCAAACTCGGTGATGCCCGATGACGTTCGTGCATCATCCTGCGGCTCGATTTCCGGGAAAGGAACGGCCGCCACGTCTCGCAGTTTGAATCCACTTCTTGCGCCTGATTTTCGTGCGGGTTGCGCACGTTCTTCGACGAGTGAATTCCACTCACCGCATTCGGGACACTTACCCAGCCACTTGCGTGACTGATGTCCGCAGTTCTGACAAGCGAAGATTGTTTCCTGTTTCTTCATTTCAGTTCTTGACAGTGTTTGACAGGATTCCAGGATTACAAGATTCACTAGACTAAACACAGGAGCGACAAGTTGAACCAAATCGTTCAACTACGTTTCGATGTTCAGTCCGCAATCTAGTAATCCTAAATTCTGTTCGAAACTTACAGTAGATCTTTCACCTTCTCGGTTGGTCTACCCAAAACAGCCCGATCGCCGCGCTCGACTATTGGTCGTTGAATCAAATCCGGGTTCTCTATCATCAACGAAATGATCTCAGCATCCGTGAACTCACCTTTTGCTAAACCGAGTTCGCGATAGACCGGTTCACTCGTTCGCAAGAGATCGCGAGGTGAGATGCCCATCTTGCGAATCAACTCCGTCAGCTTCTTCTTAGTGAGAGGTTCGATGTAGTAGTTCACCTTCTCGAACGAGATACCTCTATCGCGCAGCAGTTTGTCCATTTCGCGACATTTCGAACAGGTGGGTTTTTCGTAAACAGTGATGTCGTCTGGCATAACTCCCCTTTGTGCTTGGTGCTTTGTGCTTGAATCTTGGGTTCGCACGAATCTAAGTACCAAGTACTAAGTACCAAGCACAAAGCTCCACTGGACGTTACGGGAATATTCCTCTCACACTCGTGGCCTCAGCAACACGCGATACGGCAAGTATATAGGCGCCTGTCCGCAAATCCGTGTTGTGCTGCTTCGCAGTGTCATAAACGGAATTGAACGCAGTGCGGATCGTCTGTTCAAGTGTTTCGTTGATCTGCTTCTCGGACCAGAAGAACGAATACTGATCCTGCACCCATTCGTAGTAACTCACCGTTACGCCACCGGCATTCGCGAGAATGTCAGGAACCAACAGCACATCATTGTCAGCCAACACTCGGTCAGCACCCGGGGTTGTTGGTCCATTGGCCAGCTCAGCGATGATCCGTGCTTTAACTTTTCCGACATTGGCTAGCGTGATCGCATTTTCGAGCGCAGACGGCAGCAGGATGTCGCAATCGACGTTGACAATTTCAGCCGGGTCTATCTCTTTCGTTCCGCTCAATCCATGTAGCGACTTCGTCTCCGCTTTATGAATTAAGGCAGCTGGGACGTCTATTCCGTTTTCACTATACACGCCGGCCTTCGAATCACAGGCTGCCACTACTTTCGCGCCATCTTGCGCAACCAAACGCGCGATGTTAGCGCCGGCATTACCGAATCCATGAACAGCAACGCGCGCTCCTTTTAGGTTGATGTTTTTCACACGGCAAGCTTCGCGGAGCGCGTACAGACAGCCACGAGCGGTTGCTTCCGCACGACCTTGTGAGCCACCTAGGGAAATCGGTTTGCCGGTAACGACACCGAGTTCCGTGTGTCCACGCACCATCGAAATCGTGTCCATAATCCATGCCATGGTCTGTTCGTCTGTGTAAACGTCTGGCGCGGGTATGTCGCGATCTGGTCCAATGATGGGTGCAATTTCAAATGCGTAACGCCGGGTCAAACGCTCGAGTTCGTTCTTGGACATACTCTTAGGATCGCAGATTACGCCGCCCTTTCCACCGCCATACGGAATCCCGACAGTGGCGCACTTCCAAGTCATCCACGAAGCGAGGGCTTTCACTTCATCTAGCGAGACGTTCGGATGATAACGAATTCCACCTTTAGCCGGACCGCGCGCGATGTTGTGTTGCACGCGGTAACCTTCAAACACCTGTACATCGCCTCCATCCATTTTCACAGGAATCGAAACAATCAACTGCCGTTTCGGATTCTCCAAGACGTGACGCATGGAGGCTTCGAGCTCGAGGAAATCGGCGGCTCGATTGAACTGCTGCTTGGCTATTTCAAACGGATTCAGTTCCTCCTGGAATGCTTCCTTGGTGGCCA
The DNA here is from genome assembly GCA_046765655.1 of Acidobacteriota bacterium. Taxonomy (GTDB): domain Bacteria; phylum Acidobacteriota; class Blastocatellia; order Pyrinomonadales; family Pyrinomonadaceae; genus PSRF01. Next base: position 15,281 of record JBKPMX010000151.1, on the reverse strand, counting down.
TAGGTTCTCCTCGGTGACGGCGTAGGTGCGAGAGCCGTGAGATCGTAGTGACTTCGATTTGCGATAGCAAGGTGATCCGGCTTACTTGAGACGTCACACTCAATACAGTGGGAAACAGTCAGTCTCGCAGCAGTATTCAGTACCGTTCGCGGTAGCGGATGGCCAAGACCCGAGCCGAGAACAGAAAGCAGAGAATTCGGCAATCTTGAGTCTTGGCCATCCGCTACCGCGAACGGTACTGAATGGTTTCCGCCACGGGAACTCGTTTGGCGCGCATGGTGTCTAAAAGCGTCGAGAAAGCTCCCGCGACCTGCATGGCACCGGCAACTAGCGGACTTTCGGATCCGGATCGATTTGGTGTTACCCAAATTCTATAAACCGCGATTCGAAATCCGACACTCGCCGGAGGACCATGATGTTCAATAACCTGATCGAATCAAGTTCACACCGCAAAGAATTCAAGCGACGAGGATCGTTTGTCTTACTCACTACCATCACATACGCGCTGATGCTTTCTGTCTCGGGGGTCGTGAGCATCTACGCTTACGATGCACATCTGGGAGAACAGAACTACGAACAAGTGATCACGATGTTGCCACCCGAAGCAGTCACTGAAACCCCAAGAACGCCAATTGTGGACAAAGCCCCCAAGGGAAATAACAACAAGTCAACAATCCCCGAGCGAGCAATAGCGATGTCGACCGTCGCCACACCTCAAGCAGTGCCGCCGGAAGTATCGACCAAACCGAACATGTTCCTTCCACTACCTCCAGGCCCGGTGAGAATTACCGGTCAGGACAAAAATCCAGAATTGCCTGGTGGCGGATCTAATTCGGGAGGAGGCGGGAGTCGCGTTGTACCTCCACCGCGAATCGTTATTGTTGAAGATCCGCCGCCGGTGCCTCCGCAACCTCCGAAGGATCGAGTCATAAAAGTCTCGAAGGTTTTGAATAGCGAGGCGATATCTCTTCCAAAACCAAGGTATCCACCGTTGGCGATACAGATCCATCTTGAGGGCGTGGTAAACGTTCAGGTGTTGATTGATGAAGCCGGAAGAGTCGTGTCAGCAAAGGCAGTGGGTGGTCATCCGGTACTCGTGGCGGAGGCGGTTCGTGCTGCGAATCAAGCAAGATTCTCGCCGACGATACTGGGCGATCAACCAGTGAAGGTTTCGGGCGTGATTAGTTATAACTTCACGCTGAGTAGGTAGCGACTTTCTGGACCGTGTACCTCTGCTAGCTCTGCGTCTTTGCGATCTCTGCGTTTTTCCGGCTGCTCACAACTGAATGGTTCGAACTAAACGCAGAAATCGCAGAGACGCAGAGCACGCGGAGAGTAATTCTAAGTTCTTATAATCCCTGACCCACTCCCTGTCATCACATCTTTACCGTGCTGATTGGTGCAACGCCAGTCTGTTTCAAGATTCAAAAATCCTTCACCCGGCACGGCGGCAGTGATTGTAACCACGCATTCAATCGTGTCGCCTGCAAACACAGGCCGATGAAAACGAAAGGTCATCTCTTTCGCGATGAAGTTGAGGTCTCCACCGATCTTCGTTGGCAAAGTTGCAGTCAGAAGACCATGGGCCATTAAACGCCCTTGCGCATCTCGTACAAAGTGGTGCTCACCCATGTCACCCGATAGTTCGGCGAACTGCCGGATGTCTTCTTCAGTAAATGTACGCGACCAACGGATAGTGTCGCCAATCTTCATAGCATTGTTGATTGTTGGTTGTAGATTTTAGATTGAGGAACGAAGCGCAATGGGCAAGCGCTCTTCGCTCTTCCCTCTTTGCTCTGAAATGCCTAAATTGCTTCTCTTGCCCAATAAACAAAATCCGTTACTGCTGGTTCGCCTCCCAGCGATCGCACCAGCGCCGCGATCTGACCGCGGTGATACCACGAGTGTCCAAACAACTGGGTGAGAATATCGCCTATTGAGTTTCGAAAACGCTTGCCTTCGTAACTCGTATACTCAAACACTCGCTCGAGATCTTCATCGGTGATTGTCGCGAGGTACCCGTCCCAATCAGATTCCATCTGCTGGAGCAACGCAGTCAGTGTTTCGATCCCCACTTCGCGCGGAAACAGCTCGATCGGGTCAGTAGTCACACCAAACCGAAACAACCACATTCTGCGGGCCGCAATCACGTGCGCCAAAAGATCAACCGCTTTCTGACACGACGCCGTTTCCTTCTGCGAATCAGTCAGTCGAGTCAGGGAATCAAGCGTTAACCGATGTACATCACGTTCGTACGTAAACCAGCGGCGATATTGTTCGATCATTGTCATAGATATTGCGCCAACAGCAAGCGGTTCCACCAAACTGAATTACAGAACGGGAGCGAAGCGACCGATGTCAACGTAGTGATGCGTGTTATGTGCGTTGATATCGGTCGCTTCGCTCCCGTTCTGTAACTGAGTGTTCTCAATTTACCTGGGTCGACGACCGACATCAATCAGCAAAGTTCAATTTAATTACCTGCGTCCTCGCTGCGACAAATAACTCGTTCTTATCATTAAAAACCATTCCAAATGCATGGGTCCCACGTAATTGTACGACGCTTAGATAACGACCGTCAGGATCGAACACCTGGATACCTTTGACGTCGCTCACATAGACCCGACCGCGCCCGTCAACTGCAATCGCTGACGCAGCGCGCAGCTGGCCAGGTTCACTACCGCTGCCGCCGAAACGAGTGATGAACTTGCCGTCTGGGCCAAACTTAAAAACTGCGTCGTTGAACGATCCTAGCGCATAGGTGTTTCCCAATCCGTCAACCGCAACGCTCATGTCCAATTCTGATTTTCCGCTCGCAGAACTGATCGCTTCCTTTATTGTGCTGACGACTTCTCCGGAAGAATTGAAGCGAACGACATCGTCGCGGTTTCGGTACCATGCGCAAACCAGGCCTCCATCCGGGGTCGCCGTGATATCGTCGAACCCATTACCTTCTTTGTATTCAAGTTGGCCCAAGCGCTTTCCGGTTGAGCCCTCGTACCGCACAATCTGACCTTTCTGAGCAATGTACACATTGCCTTTGCGATCAGCTGCGAAGCCACGCAAAGGCATGTTCGGATCAACTGTCCACTGTGTTATGAACTGTCCATTGCCGTCGAACATTTGCACCCGTCCACCGAGATACTCAGCGACGTAGATGTTCCCAGACGCATCAACCGCAATACTGCGCGCGTCCTTGAACATCCCTGGTCCAATTCCCTCTGAACCGAACTTCAGCAAGACGCGCTGATCACCGGTCGAACTGGTAACTGAAGACCTGTTCGCGTTCGAAGAAGTAAGAAAGACGGGCAGGAGTCCAACAAAAGTGGCTACGACGAGGGCTACCACGCCTAATACCGGGACCAACACCAAGAGCCATAGCCAGCGAAGAGGTTTTAAGTGCTTCGTTGCGTCGCGCAGATCGACCCTAATCACTTGCGCTGGTCTACCCAGCGTTGCGTTCGGCTGAGCGAGAGTGCTGTTGCAGTAGCTGCAACGAACGTAATCATTGCCGAACGTGTTATCGGTATAGTCGACTGGTGCGCCGCATTTTGGACAATCAAAAGTTCGAGGCACGGAGAGTGTCCTTCTAAAATTGTGAGTAGAACTTCTTTGAAGTGAACCGAGTAAAGCCCGCCTTGGTAAGCTTGCGGAGTTCGTTGAAAAGTTTTTCGTCCGGAGCTGTGAAGTTAAAGCACGACTTTCCTTGCATGCGTTTCTTGAGGTCGGGCGAAATCTTCTCCGTGATCCCTGGAAACGCGTAAACCGGCATGAGGTGAAAGCTGACGTAGGCCTTGCCGCGTCGAACGCCACCGAAATACAGACGGCGTTTGTTCTTCATGACGTAGTTCACGTCGAGTGAATAATTGTCTCGCGTATCTGCGACAACAATGAGCTTGTCTTCGTAAGGCGCGAAGATTTCTTTCAACTGCGTGAAGGTTGTATCGAAGTCTGAGTCTTTAGGCAATTTGGGGAACCTCCCTGAGAGCGTCAGAATGTAACTTGAGCCGTAGTAAATTGAAAGAGGTGAAATAAGACAACCGTGCCATAACACTCGACTTCGATGCCACAGTTCAAGGTATATAACATCGAGCAATCAAGCTGCCCCGAAATAACTCAAGCTCATTAAGATGCAGGTTGGGAAGGGTGGTTTACCCCCGCTCAAGATCCAAATCAGCTCAACGTTGAAAGTAAATGGATCTTCAGCGGGGGTAAACCACCCTTCCCAACCTGCCCTTATTCTATCTTGAGTAATGCTTGCGAAGTTGACTGCTGATGTTTTCTACGTTGAGCTTAATAACCACACAATAACCACGCGCCGGCTACTTCAATCGTTCACAAAAAGATCCGATCAAAGGTAATATGCGCGTAAATTCATGACTGAAACAGCAGACGTTGTAATCATCGGCAGCGGCATTGTCGGGTCGAGTGTGGCCTATCACCTCGCCGACGCAGGATGCACGAACGTTCTCGTTATCGAACGTGACGCACATCAAGGCAAAGGCTCGACAGGCAAGAGCATGGGTGGCGTGCGTGCGCAGTTCACCACACCTGTAAACATTCAGATGTCGCGTTACTCCATTGATTTCTTTTCGACATTCGATGAGCGCGTGGGACATCCAGCAGACTATCGACCGCATGGCTATTTGTTTTGTGCTACGACTGAACGGCACCTTGAGTATCTGAAAGCGAATCGAGAACGTCAGATCGCACACGGCGTAACAAACGTCGAACTTGTTAGCCGCGACGATATAGTCGCGATCCTGCCGCAGCTTCGTGCCGACGACATTCTTGGCGGAACGTTTTGTCCCACTGACGGATTTGTCGATCCACACAGCGTGATGATGGGGTTCATGCTGAACGCACGCGCGAAAGGCGCTCGACTTTGGTTAGACACCGAAGTCATTGGTATCCACGTTGAGTCAGGTCAAGTGCGAGGAGTTGAGACTAGTCGCGGATCTGTTTCCGCTCCAGTAGTCGTGAATGCTGCGGGCGCGTGGGCCGCTCGGGTCGCAAAAATGGCCGGAGCTGATCTTCCAGTTGAACCTCTGCGTCGTCAGTTGGTGCCGACGGAACCATTTACAGGCTTACCGAAACGGTTTCCCATGGTGATCGACATGTCGACGGGATTTCATTTCCGTCGTGAAGGTCAGGGGATTCTGCTAGCCTGGAATGATCCGGATGAGACGCCAGGCTTCAAAACTGATTTCGATGAAGCGTTTGTCGAGAAGATACTTACGCGCGCAGCTTCCCGCGTTCCCTGTTTGGCTGAAGCTGGTGTAAATCCGCGACGCGCATGGGCTGGGCTTTACGAGATGACACCGGACCATCATGCGATCATTGGACCAGCACCTGACGTTCAGGGTTTGTACTTCGTGAACGGGTTCAGCGGACACGGAGTGATGCACTCACCTGCTTCGGGTCACATCACCGCAGATCTGATTTTGAAAGGGCGTTCGGAGATTGTTGATGCGCCGCAACTCGGGGTTGAACGGTTTGCTTCAGGGAAACTGCTGCATGAGACGGCTGTTTTGTGACAAGGACACAGAAGTCATTTGAGAATTATCATTTGGGACATTTAACAATTGCCATTTGGACCCCACCGACTTCATGTCGGTGGTGCTTCAATTTCAGCCTACGACGACTCGGCCCAACACGTCCGGCGCGCTCCGCGCGCCGCACTGTTAACCGAAGCGCCATAGGTCGACATTGATCTACCACCGACGTAAAAGTCGGTGGTCTCCCTTTTTTTAACTGGTAATTAATAGCTGTCAAATGAGAACTGATCAATGATTTCTTTTTACTGCTGAGACCACTCAACAATCCTATCCATCACTCGCTGATAAACTTCATCCTGCGCGACGCCTGCACTCTTCTGCACCTTCATTGAATGATCACCAGTCTCGACTACGTACATACTCGCCTTCGATTTCAGTTTCTTAAGAATGGGATTGATCTCGTCGGGAGTTCCGAACGCGTCGCGTGTGCCCTGGACAAACAACATCGGCGCCTTAATTGATGGCCAGTGTTCAGTCCGAAGTTTTTGTGGCTGGCCAGGCGGGTGCAATGGGTAACCCAGAAAGACGAGGCCGGCAACTCGATCATCGCCCGTGGCCGCAACCTGCGAAGCAATCCTCCCACCCATCGACTTACCTCCGATAAGCAGCCGATTGCCCTTGAGCTTCTTGTGAGTTGTCGCAGCATCTATAACTGCGCTGTAGCACGATTCTAACTTTGCTTTTGGATCCGGAGCACCTTTTCGGTTTTCCATGTAAACGAAATTGAATGTAAGAGCATCGAGTCCACGTTCAGCAAGTCCCGAAGCGAAAAGCTGCATGAATGGACTCAGTTGGTTCGAACCCGCGCCATGACCCAGGATAATGGTTGTTCCGCTTTTCGTTTTCTTCGCGGCTGGATAGAGCAGTGCAGTAACTGAGTCAATGTCGTTAACTTTGATGGTCAGCTCTTCTGGTTCACTCATGTGATCAAGATTCTACTCACCGTATGGCAAAACAGCGTCCTGATATATACCGAAGCTTTCACCCTTCATCTCCCAGCATCTTTAGCGCGTCGACCTGTTCACTCTTAAACCGGTTGGCCACGCCCTTCTGGACATTTGGCGAGCTGCTGGAAAAGTACGCGAGCTTTCCATCGGGTCGCACCCGGCCGCGCTCTGCATAGATCGCGATGATCAGTTTTTTGTCGAAGTCAGGATCGGACGAACTTAGGCTGAGAGTACTAAGCGCCTTCCGAATAATGGCGCATTTTCCTCCGTGTTGTACCGCCGTGGACCAAACAACATCCTGCAAAGCGGGACTGCGCGTCGTGATATCGAGGCCGTTCTCGCTCAACGTTTGTGCGCATAACACATCGTAGTGTGTCTTCTTTATATAAGCATGCTGGCACTCCCGAAAACGGTCTGGCTCTGAGGCGGCGATCTCTTTCCATTTCGCAGTAAACGCCGGTGAACCAGCCTGCAGCCCCTGAAAGAAACTGCGCCACGGGAAGTCTGCGGCAGAAACAAACTGCGCCACGGTTCCTGTTTTGCTCGCCATTTGATACGAACCGTACGAGACACCACCGAGATCTCCTGCGCCGGTTGATACGACACCAGGTCCGCGGCCCCCTGTTTCGTATTTCGCTGAAAGATGACCAAGCTCACTGGCCGCAGCAGTGCCGATCGCGCCGACGGCCGCTGCCGCCGCCGACGAAGCGGCCGGTGCTGCTGTTGGAAGCGGTTGCGTTGGAAGCGGTTGAGTAGGAGCGGTGCCGACCGCAGCATGAAGATTGAGAACGTCTCCAACCTTAAGTTGATTAGGATTGGTCTTGTATTGTGGATTCGCGTCCAGCAGTTGATTGAGGGTTATGCCAAAACTCGCTGCAATCTTCGACAAAGTATCGCCAGGTTTCACCGTGTAGGTCATTAGAAAGCCTCCGCGTAAGCCGGTCGAATGGACCAGAGGAAATAGGATCGGGTTGTGTAAACGATGAGCGAGGTGCGCGAATACTAAAGGAGGGCTTTCGTTTAGTCAATGTAATGTCTGGGCACACGCGAACTAATCCCGCACGTCACCTCATACGACAATGTGCCGGAAATACGGGCCAGATCTTCCGCAGTGACATTCAACTCTGAACCTGGTTCATCCATCCCTAACAGCGTTACGCGGTCGTCAATTTCAACTCCTTCGATCCCGGTAACATCGACGAGCGTGAGATCCATCGACACGCGTCCGACGACGGGAGCATATGTGTGCCGAACAATCACATGCGCACGGTTCGATAAACCGCGCATGTAACCATCGTGATAACCGATCGGAAGTGTTGCGATCAAACTGCGTCGCGACGCTTCGAAGGTACAACCGTATCCAATCGTTTCTCCGGCCGGTACCCACTTCAATAACGTAATGCGCGAGTGAACAGACATCACCGAAAGCAAATCGGGATCGCCGACTGATTGCGGCAAGACATCTCGCCACAACCCGTACAAAACGCCACCGGGTCGCACCATCGTTCCCCAACTCTCTTTTTCAGCGAACGTGGCAGCAGAGTTGGCTAGATGAAGATGCGCCGGTGTGTGTCCGTGTTGTCGAAAGATCGTCACAGCTTCATGAAACCGGTGAATCTGATCATGAGTAAGAGGCTGACATGAGAGATCATCCGCGGCGGCAAAATGCGTCATGACACCGTCAACCCGAATATTCTTCAACTCAGATAACGCCCCGACAAATTGATTTAATTCATCGAAACGCGTGCCCAGCCGGCCCATGCCCGTGTCGACCTTCACATGTACATCGGCCACGACTCCGGCGTCGCGTGCCGCCTGATTTAGTCGTTTAAGCATGTCGATGCGGTAAGCAACCGGCGTCAACCGATGCTGCAGACACAGAGCGGATTGATCACCCCAGAAGCCGCCGAGACAAAGAATCGGCTGCGTGATCCCTGATTCACGAAGCTCAATTCCCTCTTCCGGCAATGCGACCCCAAACCAGTCTGCGCCCTCCAATGAAAGGCGTCTGGCACACGCTGCGGCGCCGTGGCCGTAGGCATTCGCCTTCACAACGGCCATTACTTTTGTTTGCGAACCCACTCGCTGTTTGATGTTGCGAAAGTTCGCGACGAGATTGTTGAGATCGATCTCAGCCCACGTTGGACGTCGGGTGCTGGGTACGTATTTTCTCTTTGACATGTGATGACAGGTCTATTGTTCGGCTCACCTTGCAACAACTTATTACCACAAATCACTGTAGATTTTTGATTGTTCATTGAAGATTGCAGATTTTCGACACGCCAATTCTCACCAAGCTCCTGAAATGAACAGGAAATCTAAAGTATTTCTTTGCGTGGTACGGCAACCCTGTGGTTCCCCCAAGCGGAAAGACGCAACGAATCTCCGATACGCTTCAGGAACCTCTGATCAAGTGCTATTCAGTACCATTCGCGGTAGGGGATGGCCAAATCTCAACACCCGCACTAATGGAGTTGAGTCTTGACCATCCGCTACCGCGAATGGTACTGAATAACTTGTTCACTTGTTCAGATCTCCATCGTCGTGCTCCCTACTCTCAGCCTGACAGGAACGCGCGACCATTCATTAACTTTTCCTGATGGGTTGCGTGTAGGGAGCAGCACGACAAGCTAAAGCGTTTCGGACATTGACTCTCTCCGACCCGCATTAAGTTCTCATCAGCTGGACCGTATTTAAACTGCTATCTGATAGACCACAATGTGATAAATTCCCGCCACTATGAAAATCGATCGCCGTCGCTTTCTCGGAGCGTCAGGTTCAGCTCTGGTGTTTGCCAGGAGTCACCTGTCGTCAGCAGCAAGTAATCGCCTTTCCCAGAACGCGCAATCACTCGACTTCGCTGCGCTGTCTCAACCGCGACCGGTATCTGTTTTTACGACTGCGGAAAAGACCGATTACCGGCTGTCGGCCATGGGTAGTCTGACCTTCAAACCGATGGCCCAGCCATTGGAAACGCAGATTTGCGTCTTCGTTGATCCTACTAAGACATTCCAGACGTTCTTGGGGATAGGCGGCGCACTCACCGATGCGTCCGCCGAAACGTTTGCGAAACTGCCAAAACAAAAGCAGCAGGAATTTTTGCGCGCGTATTTCGACCGAGAAAAGGGTATTGGCTACACGCTCGCGAGAACCAACATCCACAGTTGTGATTTTTCGAGCGCGAGTTACACGTATGTCACCGAAGGCGACAAGGAGTTGAAATCGTTCAGCATCGACCATGACCAGCAATTTCGAATTCCTTTCATAAAGCAAGCGATGGCCACTGCCGGTGGAAGACTCAACATCTTCGCGAGCCCCTGGAGTCCTCCAGCATTCATGAAGGACAACAACGACATGCTTCACGGGGGGAAGCTCAAACCAGAGTTTTATCAACCCTGGGCCAACTACTTCGTGAAGTTCATCAGGGCCTACGAAAGCGTCGGTGTTCCGATTTGGGGAATGACGATTCAAAACGAACCAATGGCAACGCAGAAATGGGAGTCGTGTATTTTCACCGCCGAGCAAGAAAGGGATTTCTTAAAGAACCATCTTGGTCCGACTATTAAGAAGGAGCGGCTCGGGGACAAGAAAATCATCGTCTGGGATCACAATCGCGATCTCATCTATCAGCGAGCTAATACGATCCTGACTGACCCCAAAGCCGCGCAGTATGTATGGGGAGTTGGTTATCACTGGTATGAGCCGTGGAGCGGCGGTGAGCCTATGTTCGACAACGTGAAACTCGTGCGCGAAGCTTTCCCGGACAAGCATCTGATTTTTACCGAAGGCTGTGCCGATTCATTCACGCCTGACCGCCTTAACGATTGGAAGTTGGGTGAACTATATGGTCGGTCGATGATTAATGACTTCAACAGTGGGACCGTCGGTTGGACCGATTGGAACGTGCTGTTAGACGAGACGGGTGGACCGAACCACGTAAAGAATTTCTGCTTTGCGCCCGTCCATGCTGATACGCGGACCGGGCAATTGATCTATACAAACTCCTATTACTACATCGGACATTTTTCGAAGTTCGTCCAACCTGGCGCGAAAAGGATCGCTAGCTCACCGACCAGGAGCCCTCTCCTTTCAGCGGCATTCATGAACCCTGATGGAAAGGTGTCCGTCGTAGTAATGAACAGAACCGATCAAAAGATCTCCTATCATCTTTGGGTAAATGGTCAGGCTGCCGAAGTCGATAGCTTGCCACACTCTATTCAGACCCTCGTATTTTGAGAAGAACCACACCAACGCTGTTGCTGCGGATTTAGTTGAAGCACTCAATGAAGCCGATTTCAAAAACCGCGTTCTACTGTTGTGGCGTACGCATGCAGGATGCTGAGAGCAGCAATCCAGTCTGTGGTGACGTTTACGCCAAGCGCTTTATGAATGACGAGGGGCGCCGGATTCTCGAAACATTCAAAGACGAAGTCCGACCTAACAGCTCGAATGTTGCCAGACATCGCATCATTGATGATCTGCTGCGAGAGGAGCTTCGTGCGAAGCCTGACTTGCACATCGTGATTATAGGTGCGGGATTCGACAGTCGAGCCTACCGCCTAAAAGGCGGAAGGTGGGTAGAACTCGACGAGCCGCAGGTTATCGCTTACAAGAACGAGTTGCTGTCTCCTGCGACCTGTGACAATCCTCTTGATCGGGTGGCAATAGACTTCTCAAATGAGTCGGTTGAAGAGAAACTTTCCTCTTTCGCAACTACTGATCCCGCAGTCGTCATCATCGAAGGCGTATTCATGTATCTGGAAGAAGAAGTAATCCGGCAATTGCTTCAGACATTGCGACGACTTTTCCCTCAACATAAGCTCATCTGTGATCTGATGAGCAGAGCGTTCTTCGAGAAATACGGTCGGACGATTCATCAAAAAATTACCGGGTTGGGTGCATCTTTTAAATTTACAGAAAAGAACCCTGAGAAACTGTTTCTGGATAATAACTACGAACTCCTCGGCAGGATCTCGGTAACCGAAAGAGCAATGGAGTTTTCTCCAAAGAAGATTCCGAAGATTATCCTAAGAACGTTATTTCGCAGTTTGACGAATGGTTACGCGATTTATGAGTTTGAGACGCGGTGAATTCTGAACAACAAACCGAAAATGAAAACTTTCATCATCGTTCTATCGCTGCTCGTGTTTGTTCCATGTCTGCGGGCGCAGCAAATTTCCCCAATCGCAAACACCGACGGTCGAAAGACAATTAGCCTTGATGGCCAATGGCAGGCGATCGTCGATCCATACGAGTCCGGCTTTTACGACTATCGTTATCAACCGAGCGCGAATGGTTTCTTCAAGAACGCGAAGCCAAATAATAAAAGCGATCTGATCGAATACGACTTCGACAACTCGGCCTCGTTGAGAGTTCCCGGTGACTGGAATACCCAGAGAGACCAACTGTTCTTCTATGAAGGTTCAATCTGGTACAAGAAATCTTTCGATTATCAGCGAAGATCCAACACTCGCCTCTTCGTCTATTTCGGAGCAGCAAATTATCAGGCCGATGTTTATCTGAACGGTCAAAAGCTTGGCCAGCACGAAGGCGGCTTCACGCCCTTTAATTTTGAAATAACCAATCTCGTTCAAAGCACTGGCAATTTCCTGATCGTCAAAGTCGACAATAAGCGCCGGCGAGATGCCGTTCCAACGTTGATGACTGACTGGTGGAACTATGGCGGACTGACGCGGGACGTGAGGCTTGTTGAGATGCCCACAACGTTTGTCCACGATTACATGATCCAATTAGAAAAGGGTTCACGACAGCGAATCACAGGTTGGATCAAGTTAGCGGGAGATAAGCTTAATCAACGAATCACAGTGAGGATTCCTGAGGGCGGAGTTAGCCGCACATTCAATACTGATGCGAGCGGATCAGCCGTGATCGATTTCAACGCCGATCTAACATTATGGTCTCCAGACAATCCGAAGCTCTACGATGTAACTATCGAAGCGGAGACCGACCAGGTACGTGATCAGATTGGCTTTCGCAGTATTGAAACGAAAGGCACAGAGATTCTCTTAAACGGTCGACCCATCTTCCTTCGGGGTATTTGCATACACGAGGAGGCGCCGGTACGCGGTGGACGTGCTTACAGCCAGGAGGATGCGAGAAAACTGCTGGGTTGGGCCAAAGAACTTGGTGCGAACTTTGTAAGACTGGCCCACTATCCTCATAACGAATCGATGATTAGGGAGGCCGATCGAATGGGAATTATGGTTTGGTCGGAAATCCCGGTTTACTGGACTATCCTCTGGGAGAACGCAGCGACACTTGAAAACGCACGGAATCAATTGACGGACATGATTGGGCGCGACAAGAACCGAGCAGCGGTGGTTATTTGGTCAGTGGCCAATGAGACGCCACTCAGCGACGCGCGTTTGTCGTTTCTCAGGAAGTTGATCGAACATGCGAGAAGTCTGGATCCCACTCGACTAATGTCAGCCGCGATGGAGCGACATTACACCGATGCCAAAACGCAGATGATTGATGACCCACTTGGGGAATATCTCGACGTGCTCGGATGCAATGAGTATGTAGGCTGGTACGATGGTTTGCCCGCAAAGGCGGACGGGTTGGAGTGGAAAACGAAATATCAGAAGCCACTAGTGATGAGCGAATTTGGTGGTGATGCGCTCTACGGGCATCATGGCGACGCTTCGGAAAGATGGACAGAGGAGTATCAGGAGAGTCTGTATCGGCACCAGCTTGGCATGTTGAAGAGGATTCCCTTTTTGCGCGGGACTGCTCCGTGGATCCTGACAGACTTCCGTTCTCCACGAAGGCCGTTGCCGAAGATTCAAGATTACTGGAACCGAAAAGGATTGATCTCCAGCGGTGGAGAGAAAAAGAAAGCGTTCTACGTAATGCAGCAATACTACCGTGAACTCTCACGATAACGAACCGTCAACTCCTTGGCGTTGAATCCACAGGGCCTCACGGAAGGAGGCCCTGATTGAGTGCCCGCAATTCAGTACCGGCGGTAGCGGATGGCCAGGACTCAACGCGCGCAGAGGAGTGACACGGGTGTTGAGTCCTGGCCATCCGCTACCGCGAACGGTACTGAATCGCACTGTCTCAACTGCTCAATCAAAGCTTCCTGAAGAGTGTCGGAAATCGTCTTGTGGTGAATCAGACTACTCGCGGTACAGATTGTCGAAACGCATGCTCGACGGTGTGAAGCGTAGATCGACTGAGCCCGTCGGGCCGTTTCGTTGTTTGGCGACGATTATTTCCGCGATGTTCTTCCGATCCTCAGGCATGCTCTCGCGCTCTTCCGGCGTCTTGTATTGCTCCTCACGAAAGATAAATGCAACCAAGTCAGCGTCCTGTTCCAGTGCTCCTGATTCACGCAAGTCAGATAACTGCGGCCTGTGATCAGAACGAGACTCCGGCGCGCGCGACAACTGTGAGAGTGCTACAACCGGCGCGTTGAACTCTTTAGCCAGGTGCTTGAGTTCGCGTGAGATCTGCGAAACTTCCTGCTGGCGCGATTCGAAGCGCCGACCATGTGACGACATCAGCTGCAGGTAGTCGACGATTATTAAGTCGAGACGTTTTTGTTCAGCGGCGAGCCGGCGAACTTTACCGCGCATCTCCAGGATATTTATGGCTGGTGTGTCGTCGAGAAAGATCTTGGTATCAGCGAGAGTACCGAGTGATTTCGCGATCTGCGCCCACTCCGGACGCGTCAGAAAGCCGGTGCGGAAGCGCTGTGCATCGATGTTTCCCTGCGAACAAAGCATGCGCATCACCAGTGCTTCTTTCGCCATTTCCAAAGAGAAGATAGCGACGACCGCTCCCCCTCTTAATGCGGCGTTCTCCGCCAGCATCAACGCGAAACTCGTTTTACCCATCGAGGGACGCGCAGCGAGAATTATTAAGTCCGACGCCTGCATGCCGGAAGTTATGGTGTCGAGATCTCTGAAACCGGTCGTCAAACCTGTCAGCATGTTTGAGCGACCTTCCATCTCTTGCACTTTCTCCAGCAGTCGCTCGGCAATGGGCTTCACGTGCTCGAGACCTTTGCGAATCCGCGCGTCAGCGATCTCGAAGATGTGTTGTTCGGCGTGATCGAGGATGACCTCAGGTTCATCCTCCTGAACAGTTGCTTCAGCGATTATCTGGTAGGACGTGCGGATGATCCGGCGCAGAAGAAATTTTCCGTGAACGAGTTTCGCGTAGCTATCGAGCTTGTCGATGCGAGGCATTCCCACGGTGAGTGCCGCGATATCGCCGACTCCGCCGACGAAGTGCAATTGGCCCTGCTGGCGAAGCACCTCTGCGAGGAAAATTGGATTGATCTCCGAGCCTGTATTGAAGAGCTCGATCATCGCGGAGAAGATCTTTTTGTGCGATTCGACGTAGAACGCATCAATGTCGAGCAACTCGATAGCCTGCGCCATCAAAGAGTTGTCGATCAGGATCGCTCCGAGAATTGCGCGCTCCCCATCGGCACTGTGCGGTAGTTGTTCAGGGACTTGAAACTGTGCAGCTGACATGTTGATGTTGAAGCTGACTATATAGCAGCGTCCTAGCGCCGACAACATTTGTATCAGCTTTATTTTCGGTAGGAAATGATCTGGCGCAGATTTTTACAGATACACGCAGACCAAAATAAAAAGGGGGTGAGGCAGCGCTCAACCCCAATCGTTTTTTCCTTTGATCTGTGTCTATATGTGAAAATCCGCGGCCCAGATCTTCTACTCTGCAGGCTGTGGCTCTTCCTGCTCCTGAGTTTGCTTATTCAGCTCAGCTTCCTGCTCAGGAG
>JBKPMX010000150.1:0-6615 GCA_046765655.1 Acidobacteriota bacterium | reverse complement strand
CTCCTATATAGAAGACATTCGGTTGGCCGGGTACACCGGTGGCGCCTACCGTTCGGCCGCCGCGAAACGGCCCAATCATTCGCCAACGCATACCTTTAAAAACGTCCGTATTTGGTTGAGCTAAGGCGTTGAAAGAAGTGAAGCTGAAGACAAAAAGACAAACGAGAACGACGGCGGCACGAATCTTCATAGCTTGTACCTTCAAGGAGAATCAGTGGTCGGTTTTTGAGTTGGACAACGGAAATGCAAGCTCATTCTAACCATTCACGATTGATGAGGGAATGGTATATTGTACTACCCGGCTATCATTCATCACGTTTCCCTCCCACCCGAACCTTCTTTGTTGGCTGGTTAAGTGTGCATGGATATCGAAGGATCCATTCATGTGATTGTGAATGCGTGTGCCGGGACGGCCGAGCAGACGTCTTTTATCGACCAACTCAAACAGCGCATAAACGGAGACCGCCGATTTCGCATTTCAATTGCAGAAACCGGCCCCGCGCTGTTGGCGCTGTCGAAAGAAGCTGTTGCAAACAATTCGAACGTCGTCGTCGCCGCCGGCGGTGACGGTACGGTTAACACGGTGGCCAGTTCTCTCGTGGGCACTTCAAAGATTCTTGGTGTCTTACCTGCGGGAACCCTGAATCATTTTGCAAAGGATTTACGCTTGCCGCTCGATCTTTCCGAAGCGATTGAAACGATTTCCCACGGAAAGACAGCAGCGGTCGATGTCGGCGAAGTTAATGGTCACGTGTTCGTGAATAATTCGAGTCTGGGCCTTTATCCACACATCGTCGAAGAGCGCGAAAAGCAACAACGACTCGGGTCGGGGAAGTGGTCCGCGTTCGTGTGGGCGGCGGTGTCCGTGCTACGACGTTATCCATTCGTTGATGTTCGACTGACACTGGACGGCTTCAGTGTGTCTCGACGTACGCCGTTCGTCTTTATTGGTAACAATCGTTACGAGATGGAGGGTCTGAACATCGGTGGGAGATCGCGTCTCGACGCGAACGAATTGAGTCTTTACACCAGTAATCGAATCAGCCGCTTTGGTCTTTTGCTGCTCGGGCTTCGCGCGTTATTGAAGCGATTAAGAAACGACAGCGACTTTCTCGAAGTAACGGCGCGGGAAATATCGATTCACAGTCGACACCGGCGACTGCGTGTCGCGCTCGATGGTGAAGTGCGAGTGCTAACGCCGCCGCTTCACTACCGAATAGTGCCACAGTCGCTGCGCGTCATTGTGCGTGAGCAGGTTTGATGATAAGTATGCGTGTTATAGTTCATCTGTCGGACATTCATTTCGGCCGAGTTCATTTGAATTTGGTTGAGCCATTAATCCGCAGCGTGAATCAGCTGAATCCGGACGTGATCGCTGTCTCAGGCGATCTCACGCAGCGCGCCCGCACTTATCAGTTCAAAGAGGCCCGAGCGTTTCTCGATACGTTGCCCCAGCCTCAAATTGTCGTACCCGGAAATCACGACGTGCCTTTGCACAATCCGTTGACACGGTTCTTCCAACCGTTGGTCAAGTACCGCCGGTACATAACCGACGACTTGCAACCGTTTTACTCCGATGAGGAGATCGCCATCGTCGGTGTGAACACTGCCCGGTCTCTCACATTCAAAGGCGGTCGGGTTAATCAAGGGCAAATTAATTCAGTGCGGGAAAAGCTCTGTCCTTTGCCTGATGAAATGATAAAAGCGATTGTGACTCACCACCCATTTGAACTGCCGGAAGGACATGATGAGGGCGATTTGGTCGGTCGGTCGCGCATGGCAATGGAAGTGCTTGCGAGTTGTGGAGCGGATCTCTTTCTAGCGGGCCACTTGCACGTCAGTCACACCGGAGGGACAGCGAAACGTTACCGCATAAAAGGCCACTCAGCATTGGTGGTGTCTGCGGGCACGGCGGCGTCGACGCGGGGTCGCGGCGAAGCGAACTCATTCAATGTGCTTTATGTGCAGCATCCTCAGATTCGTGTAGAGCGGCTGCACTGGCAACCGGATGCGGGACAGTTTTCTGTAGCTGTAACCGAGCGGTTTCGGCACACGCCCGATGGTTGGGTGCGTGAAAGTTGATCGTACCTCTGACCAAGTGAGACACGAATAGCATTTGATCAGAGATTCCTAAACGTCCCTCGATGAGGCCCCATAAGTTGAGAATGGAACGTGAACAAATTCGCCGATTTCGAACATAAGAGTTGGCAGCGTGTTGCGCACAAATACGAGAGCGCATGGAGCGGCCTGACGCGAAGCTTTATTCCGGCCTTACTCGTGGCGGTAAATATCCGCAACGGTGTGCGAGTGTTAGATCTCGCGTGTGGACCAGGGTATGTCGCTGCGGCATCTGAGGCAGCGGGTGCAGAACCTGTAGGCGTCGATTTTTCATCAACTATGGTTCAACTGGCACGTCAGCAGAATCCGAGTATCGAGTTTCGGGAAGGTGATGCCCACGCTTTGGAATTTCCTGACGAGTCGTTTGACGTGGTGATGATCAACTTCGGATTACTTCACATGGCGGATCCCGAGAAAGTTATTGGTGAATGCGCGCGCGTGTTATGCGCCGGTGGGAAAATTGGATTTACCGTCTGGGCAGATGCTCATTTAAGTGCGGGAGCGAGGATTCTACAGAACGCCGTGAATGAATACGGCAAACAGGACGTTGGGGTGCCACAAGGACCCGATTACTTTGCCTATAGTAAACCTAAAGCTTGCCAGGCCGTGCTCACAAAAGCGGGCTTTGATCCCTACACTTTCAAGTTCGAAACGGTTTTCTCCGAATGGGTTGTGCCGAGCCCGAGTTTTCTTTTTGAGTCGGAACTAAACGCCGGAGTTAGAACAGCAGCATTACTGGCAGCACAGACACCAGAGGCGCTGGAAAAAATCTCACAACACATGTCAACCGCAGTTAGCGGTTATGAAAAAGGGGATGGTTACGCCATCCCCTTCGCTGCTCACGTCATTACCGGCAGAAGAAAAAAGAAAGCTTCCCAGCGACTCAAACAGCAGTCGTAACCACTTCAGGACTTCCTCGCTTTTTTGATTTCGTTCGAAGAATAAGCGAAGAGATTAGCGTAACCAGCAGCCCGACGGGCAATGGCTCAAGAATCGTATACGCCATATTCACAAGCGGATTGCGATAGCTCTCGCTGAATCTTTTTGCTTCAGCAAGTTCCGCTGCGATTTGTGCCTGGGTATGTCCCGAATTGCGTATCTGCTCCATCATCGAGTTGACGAAATAGTCGTGGAAGTCTGGCATCAGCTTGTAATAGATGAGCTCCCAAGTCAGTACGTAGAAGACGCAGGATATAAGTGCGATGAGTATGCCGACCGAGAAGGCTCGGCCAAACGATATTGTGCCGTTGCCGACATTGTCACGGTATGAGCGGATACCGAAGAAAACAAGCATGAACGAGAGAACCATTTCGGTGTAACCGACAATGAGACCCTTTTCGAAGCCAATGCGATGGATAAACGGCATCGTCAGTAACATCAGGACAGACGCAATAATTCCGGAAATCAGACCGAACGTAAGCACCGTCTTTTTCATTTTGTAGCTCCTTGAGCAGGTGGATTTGTTATTGCGACGTGAAAATACATGCGTCAGCGTTTTTGTGTCGTCATACTTTCGGGTGATTTTCCGGCGGAACGGTGGAAATCATACTTTGGTACTACTGGTCTTCGGCCTTAGTCCTTTGGCCTTCGGTCTTTGTCTTTCGTTTCGTTCGGCTTGGGATTACTACTCTTTAAGACCAAAGGCCAAAGGCGATCAGGGTATCAAGCCCATTTCCTTACCCATCTGCACCGCCTGAGTCCTACGTTTGACGCCGAGTTTGTCGAAGACGCGACTCGAATGGGTTTTTACCGTGTTCTCACTTACGAACAGCTTCTCTGCAATCTCACGATTACTTAACCCCTTGGCAATCAGTTCAAGAATCTCTAACTCGCGAGGCGTGATTCCCAATTGACGTTGGCGTTCTTCGTTGAAGACAAATTGGCTGGGTACCGGTACGGCTACTTCCTTGACGATAAGCTCTGGTTTTCGCGTGAGCTTAAGGCCCAACCAGATTCCGAGCCCGGCAAACAGCAAAGCAATCAAAGCCCCATAGATCTCGACGGCGCGCTCGATGACGAGAAAGCGAAACTCGATTAGTTTGAGGACAACAATCAGCGCGCCCCCGCAGATGCCGTAGATCAATGTGTGGATGAGAATCTGCTTTTTGCCAGTCACGTTTGATACCGTTCGCTTGGGCGCAGCGCATGGTAGCAAGGTTGGAAAATGAAGTCAGCAGTAGCTCCGGGCGCAAAGTCGTAGACACCACTATCTCCGTCCCGGATCTGAATTGGCCGCTTGTGTCCTAAAAAATTAGTTGACAACTCTTCTGACGCATCTCTATACTCCTAAAAACTTAGGAGACAACCTTGAATGGCGCGACAAAAGAGTCAGAATCTGACACCCCTTGAGCTCGAGATTATGGACGTGCTCTGGGAAACAGGCCCCGCTAACGTGCAGACAGTGCAGCAAAAGCTTGAGGGCGACCGGGCCTACACCACCGTCCAGACCATGCTCAACATTCTTCATCGCAAAGGCAAAGTGAAGCGAACGCTGAAAGATCGCGCCTACTTCTACAAACCGTCAGTTAGTCGCGAAAAGGTCATTAGTAAGCAGGTCATTGATGTTATTGACCGTCTGTTCGGTGGTTCTGCCGAGAGTTTAGTCATGAGTCTCGTTGAAACGAAACACCTGACACCAGAAAAACTCGCGCGGCTCCAGAAAATGGTGTCAGAAGTTGAGGAGGGCTTAGATGAAAACAAATAGTGATTTGCTTCTGACGTTCCTGCTCAACGGCCTGTGGCAGATCCCACTGATCGCTGGTGCCGCGGCGCTTGGCGCGTGGTCAGTTAGAGAGTCTTCCGCAAAATATCGGCACTGGATTTGGGCTTCGGCGTTGCTCTTGTCGCTCATGGTTCCGGCGTTTGCCACGTCGCGTCTGTGGCTCAATCACGAACCCGCACCGGTTGTTGCGAACAACGTTTTCAGAACGGACTTCGTTGCACTAGAGGCGGCACGAGGCCCATTCACTGACAACGCGACCCCTATAACCAAACCGTCGTCTGGTTTTGTTCTGAACACGTTTGCCGCCGCAGCGATTATTGGAGTCTACGTGGCGTTCTTGCTCTTTGGTGTATTCCGACTCGCGAAGGCCTGGCGCGCCACTCATCGCATTACTAGCTCATCACATCACGCAGAACCTAGCGATGCTCTCGACTCAATTTTGGAAAAGTGCCAACACCTGATCGGGCGAAAAAAAGTTCAGATTCTTTGCTCCGAATCGCTGCCTGTTCCAGTGACCCTTGGCATACGTAAACCTCTAGTCATCCTTCCGGCCGAGCTTGTACGCGAAGGAAACATCGAGTTGTTGACCTCTGCGATTGCACATGAATTCGTTCATGTCGCGCGACGCGATTACGTTTTAAATCTCGTCTATGAGCTCGTCTTCGTGTTCTTGTCGTTCCACCCCGTCGCGGCTCTTCTGCGTAAGCGTATCAAGCAAACCAGGGAACTCTTATGTGATGAACTTGTAGCTGACCGAGTACTCGAGCCAGACGTCTATGCTCGATCTCTCGTGACGCTCGCAAGCGCAGCACCACCTCTTCGTCGTCTCTCCGTTAACGCAACCGTAGGCATCGCTGATGCTGACATCCTGGAGGTTCGAGTCATGTCGTTGATGAAGAAATCGAAATTGTACCCACGATCAAGAAGGATTCTGTTAATCGGCGCCGCAGTGTTGTTGGCGGTGCCATCCGTTACGGCAATGGCGTTTGCGATGCGTTTCAATGTCGATCCCTTTGGCGCAGCTGTCACACAGGAGCAAGAACAAAAGCAGAAGGAGAAGGAAAGAGAGACGGAAAGAGTAATGGAACGACGGTCGGCCGAATATCGTGACGGCCTTCGTGCCGGCCAGCAGGAAGCACAGCGGAGAAAGGAACCCTTCACGAGTGAAGACGAGGCGAAGCTTAAACGGCAAGTCGAGGAGCTCCAGGCAAAGGAACAATCAATGACGCCCGAAGATAAGGCGAAACTTGAGCGGTTACTGCGAGAGCTAGAAGAAAGAGCCGTAGTCTTTACCTATCTGGAAGAAGGCGAGACCAGAACTGCGCGGCAAATGGAAGAGCTGAAGGCAAGAGATACCATGAATGCCGCGATGATGCGGATTGTTAGAATTCCGATGGACCAGGCTATTCAGATCGCCATCAGTCAACAGCCGGGCAAAGTTTTAGAATCCAGTCTCCAGGCTGAACACTGGGAAGAACCTGGGAAACTGGCGAAAGACGGTTTCGTCGCCTATCACATCGCCATACTGAGTGGCGATGAAAACAACCCGACAATTAATCATGTATTGGTGAATGCGGTTGACGGAACCATTATGAGAAACGAGAAGGAGTTGCCGAGGAAAATGCGGCAGCCGTTTCGCGAACCGTAAACTAACCGAAAGCTTTGATTAAGTGTTCGATACCAAGCCTCATTCAGTACCGTTCGCGGTAGCGGATGGCCATGACTCAAGCAACGATTAGCCAAAGTGAGGCGTGCGTCATGGCCATCCGCTACCG
>JBKPMX010000149.1:0-9572 GCA_046765655.1 Acidobacteriota bacterium | reverse complement strand
AGTCAGAGCTTCCTGAAGTGTGCAGGATACCTGCTACTGCGCTATCGTACTGACCCCATCATACATTGTTGCTGAAAAACTGAATCTGCTGTAATTTGAGCCGCCGATTGGCGCAGCCCACACAGATTAGTATCGAGCGGGATCACATTCGTCGGCTAAAAGACAATGTTAGCTGGAATTCGTACAAAAGATCTTCGGAAAGTCTATTCCGGTTCGCCTCCGTTGGGCGCGGGCGGCGGCTTTGGACCACGTCGCAAAAGTAAAGATCAACCGTCGCGACAGATTGTTGCCTTAGATGGATTGTCGCTGGAGATCGAGCCGGGCGAAATCTTCGGGCTGCTTGGGCCAAATGGCGCCGGCAAGTCAACCACGGTTGGAATCCTGACAACGCGTGTTCGGCCGACCGGTGGGCAAGCGGAAATAGGTGACTTCGACGTGTGGGCGCAGCAGGTAGCGGTGAAGCGAATTATCGGCGTGGTGGCCCAGCGTCCAAACCTCGACTTCTCTCTTACCGCGCGCGAGATCCTGCTCTTTCATGGTGCTTACTTCGGGATGGACTCACGAGCGCGTGCAGCGCGAGCGTCAGAACTGCTCGAGCGATTCAAACTAACTGATCGCGGAGAACAGTTGGTGGCAGGCTTTTCTGGCGGAATGATGCAGCGTCTATCGATTGCGCGCGCAATGATGCACGATCCGCAAGTACTGTTTCTCGACGAGCCGAGTGCGGGGCTCGATCCACAAACACGCCTGCTGCTTTGGGAAATTATTCGTGAATACAACGCGAGCGGTAAAACCATCCTGTTGACTACACACAACATGGAGGAGGCTGATGCGCTGTGTCAACGACTTGCGATCATTGATCACGGTCGAATGATCGCGCTCGACACACCCACGAAACTAAAGGCATCCGTTCCTGGCGGTTTTCTCCTGCGATTGAGATTTAGCGCTTATTCGGATGAGTTGTTAGGCCGACTTAAGGCGTTGAACGGCGTACGAGAGGTACGAGTGCAAGAAGACGGTGAGATGAAAGAAGAGAAGGCCGTCGACGTCTACGCTGATCGAGGCGGATCGCTAGTCTCGGAGATTGCAATGCTCGCTGAGTTATCAGATGTGCATATCTCTGAGCCGAGTCTGGAGAATCTTTTTCTGCATCACACGGGGCGGAGCTTGAGAGAATGACGTTGGATCTGCTTCGAACACTATGAACTGGAAAACGTTTTGGGCGTTGTTCGCGCGTGACATGCGAGTTGCGCGACGCAACCTGGTGCCAACAATCCTGCAGACCTTTCTGCAGCCAATCATGTTCGTGTTCATCTTCGGCCGCGTGATGGTGAGCAGTGGCTTCATGGCGGCGTCATACAAGAGTCTGTTGTTGCCAGGCATCATGGCGCTTAGCATGATCTTCACCGGCGTGTGGGCCGTAGCAATGCCTCTGATTGGCGAATTCCAGTTTACGCACGAGATTGAAGATCGACTGCTCGCGCCGATTGAAAACGATTGGCTTGCTATCGAAAAAGTTTTATTTGGTTCGATGCAAGCCGTGCTCGCTGGTCTTGCTGTGATTCCTGCGGCGTGGTTGTTGTTGCGTCCGGGAGTGGAATTGAGTCTTAGCTCGCCACTCGTATTCGTCGGAGTCACTTTGCTAGTCGCGCTGTTATCTGCATCTGGTGGTCTGACGCTTGGATGCAGCATTAGTCAGACACAGATAGGATTGATGTTCAGCATGGTGCTCACGCCAATGATCTTCTTCGGGTGTGCTTACTATCCCTGGAGCGCCCTCTCAAACTTTCCGATCCTACAAAAGATTGTGTTGGTGAATCCGCTGGTATATGCGAGTGAAGGATTGCGTGGGACACTCGTGCCTCAGTTCCCTCACCTGCCGATCCTTGTAGTATTTATCGGACTCGTAGTCTTCGATTCGCTGTTACTCGCTATTGGGTTGAGACAGTTTCGTAGGAAAGCGGTTAGTTAGGACATTTTAGATTGTAGACTGTTGAGCTCGGATTTCTCTGTGCAACCTCCGTGTGCTCTGCGTCTTTGTGGTGGATTTGCTGAACGATCTAGCACCACAGAGACGCAGAGGTTGCACAGAGAAAATCCGAAATCAATAATCTAAAATCTTCAATCCACCTTACTCCGCCATCAGTGCATTCCAGTTGTCGATAACTTCAGAACCATCCGGGAAGCGACGCCAGAACATCGGAATGTAACGCTGCGCGTCTGCCGAATCTTTCCACTGCCTCACAGCAGCCCGAGCGTCGGAGACATGTTGCTGCTTAACTAAGATGAAGGCACGCAATGCGACTATATGGTAACCCATCAGGCGTTCGGTCTCATGAGATCGCGCCGTAACCATTTTGTAAGCCGCTTCAAACTCACCCAACTTCTCACTGGCGACCTCCCGCCGCGCAGCACAGTAAAGAAATGCTAGTGCGTAGTAAGAATCGTCAGGATAACGGTCCAATGCCGCTCGAAAGCCCGCCTGCGCTTCGGCATACTGCCGTCGACCCAGGTAAATGCGTGCACGAATGTTCGACAAGACTGACAACCCATACTCGCTCGGTGCGTTCGCATCATTCTCGGGACGCGCTAATACTTTAGTTATCAAGGCTTCGGCTTCGTCGTATTTATCCATCTCGGTGTAACACTTCGCGAGATTGAGCTCAGTTGATACATCTACTTTTTTGATCTTCAGATATCGCTCAAAAACCGCCGCGCCTGCACGGTAGCGTTTGTTGTAGAGCAGATCGTAATTGCCAAACAGCGTCACCTTATCTGCCGGGTATTTCCGGTAGAGCTCATCGACCTGAGTCTGACGGATATTGTCATCGTCTTTCTCATTGTTCATACAAAGCATCCGCATGTGCAGAATCTGATCGTCGGTGTATTGGCCGGAGGCTGCAGCTTCATCTGCATACTTTTCTGCCTCTGCGTAATGGTCACGATCGACGATCGCGTCCTCTACAAACGCGCCGGCGAAGGTCCACTCGCGCGTGTAGATGCCGAGTTTCCCAATTGGTACTTGCAATGTCTTGACGGTCATATCGCCATCACGATAGAGGGATAATTCTGCGGTCTTGGGCTGGCTCGTCCGGTCGTGCTGGCGCTCGAAGTAACTCATCACTGCTTCGATCTCGTCCTGGTTGGTGATTGGACGCTTGTTGTAGGCGATTAACACGTCGCCGTATTTCAGTCCCGCGCGAGAAGCAGGGCTGTTTGGCGTAACTTCGACGATCTTTAATCCGGCGAGTGTGCCGTTAAGATCTCTCTTGGCCGTCGGCAGATCTGAGTCGAAGGGAACGCGTCCATCGTGAGGTCGGTGCAACCATGTGCCCAAGTTCGCGTTGACGTATCTATAACCGAGGAAAACGATCCCGCCACCAACAGAGACCATGAGTATCAACGCGATGACAATCCAGAAGCCGTAACTGAAGCGGGGTAATACCGCGGCCGGCGGAATGTCATGGTAGGTGGGGACAGGATTATCGGCGCGAAATAGTTCGTCCATGGTATTGGGGTTCCTTTTGAGCGATTCGACTTGAAAGAATCTCAGTTAAGGCGGGAAATGAGGTGAACCTAGGAGGCGGTCACGCTGGGTGCGATATTAACATGCGTAGGAGGCGACGGCACGATCTTTAGATTTAGGTCCGGCCTATCTGCTGGCATTGGCGGGTTTTGCGGCTTATATGGCTGTTGGTGGAGTGAGGGTTTTGCTGCGAAGATGTGTCCTACAGATTGTCACCACGGAGGCTAACGCATTAAACCTATTCGGTCGAAGAGCAAAACCGCTATGACGTCAGGAATTCCTTTTACTACCACTGATGTTTTGCCGCCTGAGGTTTGCGATCGATCTGCCTGGTATGGAGCAGAGATCGCAGAGCACCACGATTGGATTGAACGGCTGTCGGCAGGTGAGATACGAGAGGTTGAGGATGCAGTTCACGACTTAGGCAGCGCGCATACACAAGAGTCAGAAGCCGAATTCAGCGCACGTCTAACGTCGATCACGCCTCACGACGTTCCACTCCCTTCACTCGCCCCACGACTGAAAAAGTTACTCGATGAAGTACTCAACGGCCGCGGGTTCGTTTTAATCAAGGGACTGCCCATTGAACGTTGGACCAAACGGCAGGCGGCAATTGCGTTTCTGATGATCGGAGCTCATCTCGGCAAGCTGCGAAAGCAGAACGCTCAAGGACACTTGTTGGGGCACGTCAGAGATCTCGGGTACTCGAGTGATGATCCTAACATTCGTATCTATCAGACGCATGAGCGCCAAACTCACCACACCGACTCATGTGACATCGTCGGTCTATTATGTTTGAGAACTGCGAAGTCAGGTGGATTATCGAGTCTTGTTTCGTCCACAACGATTTTCAATGAGATGCATCGGCGAAGGCCGGATTTGCTGCGGGTGTTAATGGAGCCGATTGAAACGGACCGACGTGGAGAGGTTCCTGAAGGCAGCAAGCCTTATTTCACGATTCCCGTCTTCAACTATCACGATGGACTGATGTCGACGATTTATCAACGGCAGTACATCGAATCGGCAAGACGATTTCCTGACGTCGCGCCGCTCACGCCTCAGCAGATCAAAGCTTTAGACCTATTAGACCAACTCGCTAACGATCCTCGGCTTGTGCTGATGATGGAATTCGCGCCGGGCGACATCCAACTCGTCCACAACCACACGATACTTCACGATCGAACTGCGTTTGAAGATTACGACGAACCTGATCGCAAACGACACTTGTTGCGTTTGTGGATCGCTCCATCGAATGCGCGTCCACTACCGGAAGTTTTTGCGGATCGATATGGATCGGTGAAGGCCGGTGATCGTGGAGGTGTTGTTGTTCGGGAGGCTCAGCCGACGATTCCGTTTGAGTAATGTTAGACTCCTATTGCGGTTCCTACAGAGAAGTATTACTTCAGGTCTCACATACCGAGCGAGGCAATTCAATTCGGATAATTAGCTCGAGCAGCAACCAAGAGCGAAATTAGAATCTATGAAGAAGGCTAAATCAGAATCCAAAGATTGGGGTCGTCGAGAATACAAGCGCTCTGACTTCGGCGAGTTGGTGCGTGGAAAGTACGCAAAACGTCTCAACGAATCGTCTAATGTTGTTATCCTGGATCCAGAAATCGCCGAAGCTTTCCCAAATTCCGAGGCCGTCAATAAAGCTTTGCGCACTTTGATTTCCGGCAACCGACGACCGAAGCGGACGGCATTGAAACCGAAGAGAAGAACCGCCTCGACTACGAAGAAGCAACGCGTCGCGTAAGCGCTAATCTAGTCCGAACTTAAAGCCGGGCCGCAACCGCTTGTTGCGGCATCAACGCATTCCACGTGTTGATGATCTCGCCGCCGTCTGGAAACTTGCGCCAAAAGATTGTGACATACTTCTTCGCGTCCGCGGAGGCAAACCACTTCTCTACGATCTTGCGCGCCTGAGAAGTGTGGCCCTGCTTCACCAGCACAAACGCTCTCAGCGCGTCGATGTGGTAGCCCATAAGTTCAACAACCATCTCTGAACGTGCCGAGACTATTCGATAAGCGAGCTCAAACTCACCTGGCCGCTCTCCAGCTACATCTCGCAGTGCTGCGCAGTAAAGGAATGCGATATTGGCAAAAGGATCATTCTGGTCTTCGGACAACATCTGCTGCAACCGCTCCTCAGCCTTATCGTACTGACGCCGGCCCAAATAGATTCTGGCTTGTATGTTCGATATCACTGCGAGTCCAAAGTCAGTTGGCGCGTTTTCATCGTTCTTCGGACGGGATTGCACTCTCGTGATCAGGGCCTCAGCCTGGTCGTAATTCTCCATCTCAACGTAACATGAGGCGAGACTCAACTCTGTCGAAACGTCAGGGTCAATCTTCAAGTATCTTTCAAAGATCGCCGCCGCCGCACGATATCGCTTGTTGTAAAGCAGATCGTAATCCGCAAGGAGTCGCAGTTTCTCAGGTGAGTACTTTTGATAAAGCTCATCGATTTGAGGCTGCCGGATCTTCTCCCCGTCCTTATCGTTGTTCACGCAAAGAATTCGCATGTGCAGGAGCTGATCGTCGGTGTACTGTCCGGACGTGGACGCTTCATCTAAATACTTCTGCGCGGAAACATAGTCGTCATTACCGATTGCGCTTTCAATAAAAGAGCCCGCGAACGTCCACTCACGAGTGTCAATTCCAAGTCGGCCGATCGGAACGCGCACCGTCTTCACAGACATGTCGCCATCACGATACAACGACAGATCTGCGGTTACAGGTCTCCCTGTATGGTCGAATTGCAGTTGGAAAAATTTCAGCACCGATTCGATCTCGTCTTCACTCGTGATGGGTCGATTGTTATAAGCAATCAGCACGTCGCCATATTTGAGACCGGCACGAGCGGCCGCGCCATCCGGAGCGAGCTGCACGATCTTCAAACCGGCGACCGATCCCAATCGAGTCGCTTTTGCAGAAACGACACGTTGAGTCGAAAACTTCGCGTGCTTGCTTTGAGCGATAAGAATTTGTGGACCAACTACGAGCGCGATCATTCCAACGAAAAGACGCACGAAGGAGTTGGTGCGTGTGGCGATGCCGATCGGACAAGCTACATTACATAGTTCGTTCATCTGGGCAGAGTCCTTCGCTTATGATCTAAAAACCTGTTGGAGGCAAATCGAAACTTCGGAGGCGATAGAAGTAAATCAGACGCGGGGTGAGCCGCTGTCAGGATATTAGCACGCGAGCGGAGTGGAGCGTCGACAATTATTTTTCTTTAACTGTCGCAGACGGAGTTGGATTTGTCAGAGATTTGGCGAATACGCTCCTTTCATCACGCCCGCTGCGAGTTAAGACAAGTGTGGTAATCAAACTGCAAGAATACAGCAGCAGGATTGTTGATTGAGCATCCTTTTTCCGGCCATTTAAGGGTCGTTTTTGAGGCCTGGCTTGGCAAGGGACTTCGGCTTATGTTTTTGCTTGCGTCCTGACGACACTTGTAATAACTTGTCGCCGCTATAATCCAATCTAAGTCGGTTCCGCACCGCCCAGTAACCCGCTTGGTGACGAACCGCACAGCTTTGAATCTACCAGTCACGTTCTGTTCCATGGGCAGTAGCTGAGCGAACAGGAGGTCATTTCTTTTCATTCGCACGACTTTGCATTGAATCGCGTAGCATGTAACTAACGTGCGCACTCGGCATTTAAATCAGCACCCACGCTCAAGTTCTTTTGACAATTCGAATCCCCCAAACGAAGGAGTTGACGATAATGGTCCAACTGAAATCCGTCTCCCCGCTTCATGTTGCACCGGCGTTGGCATTACTCGTTTTCTTAGCTTGGAATGTATGTGGTCAGGTTTTACCGGCTGAAGGTTCGTACGCATCTCATCCTGTGGTAGCGACTGCTGAGAATTCAGCGGTCGCAGAAATCGCGGTTGGCAACAAGTGGACAATCACGGGAAACTGGTTAGAAGCCGCTGCAGCTTACCGGCGTGCTATCCAGTTGGATCCGCGGTCTGCCACGGCTTTTGGAAATCTCGGTCACGCGTACAGCCGACTGAACCAGTTGGAGGAAGCACGCGACTCACTTCAGCACGCGTTAGACCTCGCTCCAAACAACGCAGTTTTCGCTTATAACCTGGGTAACATCTATCTCAAACTCGGTAAGCCGACAAAAAGCATCGAGTCGCTTCAATTAGCACTCAAACTCAGGCCGCATTTCTTCGAGGCCTTAAATGATTTGGGAAATGCGTTCGCAGAACTCGGAAGACACGCTGACGCAATAGCCGCCTTCAAAGAAGCAATTCAACTTCGTCCAGACTCTGGCGTGGCTCATCACAACCAGGGCATTGTCTACGCGGATCTCGGCCGTTTCAGCGACGCTGCCACGTCATTAGAGAAGGCGACGATGCTCGATCCGAGCAACGCCGAAACCTACGCAGATTTAGGATTGGTATACCTTCGTTTGAATGCGTTTGAGTCAGCGAGTCAGGCTCTCGAACACGCAGTCTGTCTCGCGCCTGTTGATGTTAGGGCGCAATACCATCTCGGCGTGGCTTACCTGAAGCTGAAAAGGGAAGATAGTTTTTGGAGACAGTATGCGGTAGTCAAAAATGTCGAGCCTGGCTTAGCGAAGCAACTCTACGACGCTTTTTATAGCAACCGGGTGTTGACGGTGCCGGGAAAAGAAAAGGATGGTCCACGATGAGCCACGAATCAAAACAACCACATTTCTCAGATCAAATAGTGCCTCTTCTTAATCGTACCGATTTGTCAGCCGAGTCGATATTGAAGCTGCGCCACCTCATCTCGCAGTTGATGGCTGAAGTTGAATCGCTCGACGAAAAATCTATTCTGCCGCCGAACCAGGAAGACTCTGAACCTATTGATTTTTATGAGGAGACCCGACGCTTTGAAATCGCGTTAATCAAACGAGCTCTGCGTCAGACGAATGGGCATCAGGTACTGGCCGCTCGACTATTGAACCTGAATCCAACTACGTTACATGCGAAGATCAAACAATACGGATTAAAAAGTTGAACCGCGCTCTTAATTCAAATCATCATCCTTAGAATACTTGGTCCCTTTGCCTGTCAGCTCAAGCGCCAGCCCTTTATCAGTCAGTTGATACATCCACACACCTTCCGAAACTGACGCTGCCCCCTGATACGATCCACCGCCGTCACCGGTCTTTGCCGCCGCCGTTGATTGTCCGCCGAATTCCCAACCGCTGTTGATAAAGTCCTCTAAAGCACTCTTGGTTTCAAACACGAAGATCGTGCTGAACTTCTTTACGCCCATTCCCAGTCCGGCCTGGACCTCGCGCATCTTCATGTAGGTGACTTTCTGCGTGCGGTTGTCGACAGCTATTCCCTGCCCTTTGCCTCCACCAGCAACCAGGATCTTGACGCCGGCACTATTGAAAACGGCGTACCCGGCAGCTTTCTTGATCGCCGCCTGGGCCGATGGACGCACCTTGTAGAGTCGTGCCAATGTGTCGTGCGCCTTTTTTCGAAGTTCGGCTTGCTTCTCTTCTTTAGTCTTTGCGACTCCGCCGATCGCACACGCTGTTACGAACAAAAACAGCATTAACAGTCTCGTTTTCTTCATGGCAGGTCTCCCCTATCCGCACACACCGATACCAAAGGGCCAAAGGAATAGTCTTGGAAGAGTAGGCTCGGATAGCAGTGAGGAAACCTGTCAAAACTTCTAGGTGGGCCCAAGTGCATCAAGTTGCCGTCGGTGTGAGGCCGGAACGCTGCAGCACATCTCTAACTCGCTGATCTTGTCTCAATCGATCGTAAAAGGGATCGGCGTGAATGAATAGCGGAAACACGTGGCGTTCCTCGCAAGCTTTTCGAAAACGGGAAATCGCCTCCTCAGTTTCACCGGCAGCCGTGAGCGCTCGCACAAAGTGAATCTCTGGAACGTATTCTCCGCGATTACGTCTGGTGTTCAGATCATCCAACTTCAGCCGCGCAAGGACGGTCAAAGTGTCATCAACGCCGCTGTCGGCAAACGTCTGACTGAGTTTTGCCGCCGCTGCTGTGTTGCCGATACATTCAAAACCTGCACTCCATTCC
>JBKPMX010000148.1:0-14357 GCA_046765655.1 Acidobacteriota bacterium | reverse complement strand
GCACCTCCCTGTCACGCTTGTACGCTATTGAGGATTCCGATACATCGGGATAGCGGACGGCCAAGACTCAACGTCGGAGCGTAGGGTGCTACTGATATCAATGGCATTGAGTCGTGGCCGTCCGTTACCGCGCACGGTACTGAATATAATTTCTAGTTCAGCGCTAGAAATACACTCTGATTCCGAACTGCAGATAACGCGGCAGCAGTATTGAACTGGAACCAGCGAGCGATCCAAAGTTGCTGTCGTATGTTTGACGAATACGATACAGCTTGAAGCCCTCGAGATTCCGGATGTCGAAAGACAACGGGTCTCGGGTTGCGAACCCCTGCGGCAATGGGACATGGAAGAAGTCCAACGGTAGATTGCCAGTTTGTGCTCCAAGTGGTCCGGGTTGACGCGTTGCATTCACGTTTGCGCGTATCGCAGCCAACTGTGCGGCGCCGGCTGAAGTTGTCGACGCAGGTTGTCCATTGAACGCAGCCCATGCGTTGTATTCCGCTGCCGTGATTGGTTGATTAACTCCGGCGACAGGCTCGGTTGTGATTTCCGTTGGGAACGTGCCTAAGCCGAACGGAGTGTTGCCAGTGTTGTTGTAGCGGAAATTCGGATGATTGAAGGCATTGATAAGATCAATTCTGAAATTGATCCGTCGTTTTCCTTCGCCACCGATAAACGGCATCGGAAAGTCCTTCGACAGTGAAAAATCAAAATATTCCTGGCGAGGCGAGCGAACGTCCAACGAGCGCGGGGCATTGCCGAGCGTTCCCTTCACCGGTCGCATAAATGCCGCGGGATTAATGAAGGGTTCGCAGCCCGATGGCGGCGCCGAACTACCAGTTGGACAATCACGCTTCCAGAGTGGATTGATTAGGGGAACTCCAGGAACCAAGTCGGGTCTCACATAGCGATTGAAAAGCACCCCGCCAAGTTTGTTTGGATCCGTGATGAACGGCAGGAATGGCAGGCCTCCTGGCAAACGCACCACGCTGGAAACTATCCATCCTCCCGCGAGCGTATTGACCACGCCATTTGAGTTGCTCAAGTACTTCCGGCCGCGGCCAAAGGGAATGTCCCAAATACCCGTCGCTGTAAAGTTGTGCTTGATATCAAAAGTAGAGAGGGCTCGATCCTGTTGCAGGTCACCACCGAGCGCCGCCTGTGGACGCGCCTGACCAGTCGATAACGTTCGGGTATCCGGGCTCGCGTCGGAAGCTGTGTCGAGGCTCTTAGCGAAAGTGTAATTGGCCGTGAATGTGATGCCTTTGCTCACGCGACGACGGACATCAACATAAGCCGCATGTCGGATTGAACTGCCCCTGTCATCGTAATAGGTGTTGAGCGGATCGAAGCCCGCAAAGGTAGTGAAGATGCTCGCACGCGAAACGGTGATTCCTGAGCCTTGAAGGTTCGTGCGACCAAGCGGATCGGCGATGAGCGTGGTCGCGTCAACGTTTGTGCACGTTGCACAGAGACCAGACGATTCCAATTGCTCAACCGTATCAACGTTACGCGGATTGATATTCACGAAAGGAAGGAACAGGTGCGTCGACCTGTTGCCGACATAGGCTACCTCAACGACCGTGTTCTTGATTGGCTCGAATTGAAATGAGAGATTCCAGTTCTGCACCTTCGGTACTTTGCCACTCGGGTTGGTTCCACCGGTACCGACGGCAAAGCCGGGAATGGCGAGGCTCTTCAAGAAAACCAGTCCGTTTGAGTCCGTTCCGAGAACGGCATCAAGATTGCCGACCGCTACCTGTATCGGCGCATTGCCTGTCAATCGAATCGGCTGGCTAGAATCGGGCGTGGCACCAGCGGCAGATCCGGCAGCGACCGTAGCGACGTTGACGAATCCTCCGAAATCCGGATTCGGCGTCCGATTGTTGCCGGTGAGCGTTGCGTGCGAAACACCGAACCCACCGCGAACGACCAGGGATCGCTTCTCGACGTCGAGGCCAAAGATTTTCATCTTCGGACTCCATGCGAAACCCAACCGCGGCTCAAGTCCCCAGTAATCGATCGGTACTAAATACTTGGAACGTCCACCGCGCCCGGCAAAAGCAAACGGCGCGACATTGACGGACGTAGGAACGGAATCCGGAATCGCGGCTGCCGCAGGTACACCCAAATTCGTCGCAAGCGTGCGGCGCTGCGTGGCAGTTAATGCGAAAGGTTGCGCCAGGTCAGGTCTGAACACGCCTTGATTGTTGTGGTGTTCTTCGCGCGGCAATTGCAGGGAATAACGCAGACCGAGATTCAGCGTAAGATTAGAACGAATGCGCCAATCGTTCTGAACAAACCCGGCGAAACTCTTCCAGCGGTAATCGTAATCGAAAATTAGTGGTCGAATATCGACGGAATTAGGAACGCCAAGCAACGTGCTGGCAACCGTGTTTCCCCCGTTTGCAGTACCGGTGCCTCGATTGCTGCTCGTATTCACAACGCGAAAGTCCCATCGTCCACCCGACGCGGCGAAGAAAGGCGTCGCGGTCAACCGGGCATCACTGTAATCCACGCCGAACTTCCACGTGTTATTCCCGTGCGTCCAGTAGACGATGTCATTAATGTTGTAGCGCTGTTCGACGTTGAAGTTGTTTGTCGAAGCGGCTGATCCGATATCGGCGTTTACGTAATTATTGTCACGCGCGATCAGAAACAACGGAATACCACCCTGCGTCAGATGAGGTAGTCCGAGATCACCGGCGTAACTTCTCCCGCTTTTGATTGCGAACTCAGGAGAATAATCTTCGCTGAAGTTCCCACGGGTATAGCTAAGTCTAAGATCGTTAACGAACGTAGGAGTAATGATGTTGTTGAAGCCGAGCAGATATTGCTTCGCGTCGC
The DNA here is from genome assembly GCA_046765655.1 of Acidobacteriota bacterium. Taxonomy (GTDB): domain Bacteria; phylum Acidobacteriota; class Blastocatellia; order Pyrinomonadales; family Pyrinomonadaceae; genus PSRF01. The sequence continues at coordinate 11,510 of JBKPMX010000148.1, read as the reverse complement.
TGTAAACGCCAGCGTTGCCGTTAATATCGCCACCGGCACCGCGGATGCCAATCGCTGGAGTTTTCGTGAAGCGGAAATTGACCTTCGCATTGTCGGTAAAGCTATGATCGAGCCGGAGCGTGTAGCGAGTTTCATCCTGCGTTACTTGGCGTTGTAGGAAAAAATTCCTGACATTGCCGTTATCGAGAAAATAATTGCCTGCCGGCGGCATTTGCTGAAGTAAAGTTCGGCCGGCTGGATCAATGAACTCCGCAGGAATAATGTTAAGAGCAGGATTAGGCGTCGCGTTGATCGTCGCGTTACATTGCGGTGTTTGTAACGTCACTCCCTGGTATACCTGCGGCACCAGAATGCGTCGCGGATCATTGAATTGGCAGTATTGATTTCCTGTCGCCAATGCAATCGGTACCAACTTTCCCTGAAAGAGCACGAATTGCTGGTAGATGGTCGAGGCGGTCGCACCGAGCGACGTGAGTCCAAGCTGAGACGCAACACTCGCCGGAACAATACCGGCGGATGTTCTCACTAAGTTGTTGAAGTTCCCTGATAGTTGAGTCGCGTCGGGCACTAAACCGGTCGACGTAACGAAATCTTGTCGCCAGCGGGGTTCATACGCAAAGAAGAAGAAACTTTTGTTCTTGCCGTTGTAGAAATGATCTCCGCCCTCGCCAAATTTCGGCAGAATAATTGGACCGCCCACAGTCAATGAAACCTGGTTGTAACGAAGATTGTTATCCGGTCGCGGCGCAGTGCCTATCGTGAAAGGGATCGCGTTAGTGACCGGGTTGCGGTGATACCAAAGTGCGACCCCGTTGAAATTGTTCGAGCCGGATTTTGTCGTCGCATTGATTACACCGCCAGCCGTGTTGCCGAACTCAGCAGAGAACACCGAAGTCTGAACTGTAAACTCCTGCACTGTCTCCGGCGTGAAGCTCACTATCGCACGAGCGACGCCGACGCCGGTATTGTTGACGCCATCAGCGAGAATTGAAGTGCTACCCGCCCGACCGCCATTCAAGTTCAAGTTAAAACCAGGCACCGGCTGACCCGAAGTCACTTCAGGATCTTCACTGCCTGCATCGCCTGTAACGTTAGGAGCCGTGAGGGCGAGATCGAGCACGCTGCGATTATTTAGTGGAACATCCTGCAGTTGACGAGAAGTTATTGTTTGGCTAGTGGTAGCGGACTCGGTATTGACCATGGCCGTTTCACCGGTTATGAGCACCTGTTCGGCCACGGCACCTGCCTCGAGCATCACGTTGGCGGTAGCTACCGCAGCTGTGTCGACCTTGACTTGATCAACGAACGCCTTCTTAAAACCATTCGCTTCCACCAGTACGCTATAGACTACCGGGTCGAGCGATTGGACGGTAAAGGCACCAGATTCGCTGGTCTTGATTGTGACCTTCTGACCTGTCCCTAACCTAGTAATCGTGACGGTCGCACCTGGGATAGCTGCGCCATTAGCATCAGTGACTGTTCCGCTAATACCGCCTTTATTGGTCTGACCAAAGGTAACAACAACGCTGAGGATGACGACAGCGATAGCTAGGAACGCACGCATGTTTTTATTCTCCTCGTACCTACAGAAATGGCCTAGTTGTTTGGGCGAGAGCCTTCGGTGAAAACGCTATTTCACAACCTTCAGATTGGGGAACGGAAGTAAAAAGCGCCGGCCGCGGGGGCCACGATTACTCTTTGTTTTGGGCCGCCATTATATCCGTTATCGACGCGAATGCAAGAAATTCCACATTTTGGGTGGACTAACCAGTAAACCACCACAGCGCATCGTGGGCTTGCCAAGGATGACAATTGCTCGCTAAGGAATTGGTTCTGACAGCAATCGAATTGGTCCTAGTAACCCGGATGTAAGTGGTTGCACTTTGTCCATGTCTTGAGCCTGAAAACGTTCGCCATACCGAAGGTTCAGGAGTCGATAATCGGGCAGCCGGCGACCTGCCATATAGTTCAGCGCAAGATTCGCAACCACGATGCGAATCCTGTTTTGGCCCGGTCTCAGTAAGCTTGTCACATCGAGTTGATAAGGCGGACACCAGATCGAACCCGCAAGAGTGTCGTTGATGTAGACCACTGCAGCCTCACGGATAGGCGCGTCGAGCCACGTTTGCATACCTGCTCGAAGTGATTGTTCTGCGATGGGTGTGCCTTCACCAAAATCTAGCGCTGCCCTCCGTCCTGTTTGCAAAAACTCCGCAGGCACATTTACTTCTTTTTGATAGACGGCAGTTCCCGAGAAGTAACGTGTGTCATCAGCGTCGGTCCATGACCGTAACTGGTGCATCATTACCGGCTTTGTGTTAGTGCCGAAAGTCACTCGCCAACCGGTGCTGAGATCAATCGGAGGAGCTGCGCTGCCTGGTTTCGCATTTGATTTCGGGAGTTCCCGTTTTGAGAAGACGATTAGGCGCGAACCATACGGTTCAAGATTTAAATCGATCGTAGTGGAGTCGTTGGTTGCGTTAGCTACAGTGGCGGACGAGACCCGTCCCGAAAGCGGATCCCACCACTCGGCATTCATTCCGTTCACGCGAAACCTAGCCTGAAAACTCCGTCGTGCGTTGGAAGTGTTTGCGAGAAAGTAGATCTCGCTGTCATTCGTTCTGCGATGAACAAAGCCAATAGCGTCAGCAGCAGAAGATGAAGACATGTCTGGTTGCAGTAAACTGATTAACGCTCTGCCGACTTGTTTTTCGTCTTCGACAAATCGACCAGCGCCACTGAACAACGACTGCGAAATCCTACTGACTTCATTCTGTTCCGCCTCGGTCGCTTTAAAACCCGGCGCAGTTTCAGGACGCCGGCCAGTCGCAATAACGATCCCGCCGCTGCGCGCAAACTCGTCCAACTTACGCAACGTCTCCGGGGGGATGCGCTCAAGGCCCGGCAACACGACGGCGCGATAAGAAGCGGCGCCAAGTCGCAATTTGTTTTGCTCAATCCTGCCCGACTTCTTCAGAATATCGTCGTCAAAGAAATCAAAGCCATAGCCAGATTCGAGTATTGAGCTGATAACGTCAGTCCCTACGCGGTCGCGCAGTGTGTCAATTAAGTTGCCATTCGAAACGTGTGCCCATCCATCATCGTTGGGTAAGTAAAGTGCGACATCGTTCACTGCCATTCCCTGACGCAAGACATAACTTGATCGTTGAAGGTAGCTCGCAATGTCAGGCATCACGATCCACCATGGGTTCTTCTCATCAAATACCGCCGCAGCATAGAAGCGCCATCCAGGGTACTCGACACCTTCGGACGTGTAAGGCCATCCGTGGCCGATGAGTTGGTTTATTCCCATCAGGAAATGACGATCGGCCTCCGCTTTCATGTCGAGCGGTGTTGCGCGGAAGACTGGCGAGTGCAACCAGGTCCACGTCTCGGATGAAGTGACTGGACGTCCATAGATGTGACTGGCGGAAGAAGCCCAACGTGTGCCGCGGACGACTTTCCATTGCGCACCTTCGCCTTCAGGCAAGTCGACGTTTGCGTAACTTGAAAGCGAAACCTGTGGAACACCGTAGTTCTGAACGCGCAACAGCGTGCGATTACGCTTCGCCCAATCATGTAGCGGCTGGAGAAACCGTTCCTGGTAGAGCTCCGAAACCGTCTTGCCCCAATCGCGACGGATCTCAAGTGTCTTTGGACCAAAGTCGCCGATTAACGCCGGCAAGTGGGGTTTTAGATCGTAACCACGGCGCTGCTGGAATTCTTCGAGAAAGTTGCTCGTCCAATCCTGGTTGTAAACCTCCAGACTGTCGCAGAAGATCGCATAAGGACGATTTGAGCCAAACGCCCGCATCAAACGATCTCCCACATTCTTCAAATAACGCTCGGTTGCTGGACGGTCGAGGTGATCCAGAACGTAACCTTCGGATCCAACAGCGGGACGTTTGACCTGCATGCCGGTGCGGCCGGCAATAAAAAACAGCACCTCTTGATTTGCATCGACATTCTCCGGCAACCATACCGCGCCATCATGAATGTCTGTCAGCTCCCGAACACTGTTCGCATCGATTTGTAACGTCGCTTGTCGTGCTGGTTGACCCGCAACCGTTTGAGTTTGGGTGCGCGCGACAAACGCGGCCAGAAGTTTTTCGCCAGCCGTGAGGTTTGGAATTGGAACTCGTCTTGAGCCTGATTGAATCTTCACACGCTCTGAGCGCAGCATTCCCGCAGCGTCTCCGATCGACACAGACGGACCACCGAAGGGCCAACCACTGCCGAGCGTTAGATCCATGCGCAGTCCCAGCTCGCGTGATTTTGCGGAAACGAAACGAAGTGCGTCGATAAATTCATCAGACAGAAATGGAAGGTTCTTGATACCGGTCGCCGGGTCGTCAGGCAATAGCGGGTAAACCGGCTGGACCTCGAATCCGCCGATACCGCCTTCTTTCATCACACGCATTTCCCGCTCGAGTTCCGCTTTAGTGACTGATGGCCCAAACCACCACCAACGCATCATGATCTTTGCGTCATCGGGCGGACGTTCGAATCCTCGCTGCAATTCGGTGATGTTCTGGGCCTGCGCGGGAAGAGGGGCAAACAACACAACAAGAATTGTGCTTACAAGCAGTGCCTGCATCACTCTGGATTTAGTTTCGTTCATCGATGTCTGGAAGTTCTTCTCTGTGCCCTCAGTGTTCTCTGTGCCTTCGTAGTGGGTCTAACGCTCCGAATTCAAACACCACCACGGAGACACAGAAAACACTGAGGGTGCACAGAGAAGAGCTAGTCCAAATGAAATACTTCATCCAACTCGTTTGCTACCGGACTGTTGTCGGAATTCGTCAACATCAGGTCTTTCATCTGCGCCCACCAACGTCTGCAAACCTCCGTCTGGGCGATCTGCTGCCAACGCTCTTCCGATTCGATCTCGGCATAAGCAAAGAGTCGATCGGTACTTCGATCCACGAATATTGAGTAATTACTAACGCCATGTTGTTTCAGGACCGCTTCGAGATCAGGCCAGATCGGATTGTGCCGACGCTCGTACTCGTCGTGACAATCGGGCTTGAGCGTCATCAAGAATGCTTTGCGAATCATCAGCCTCCTTGGAGTGCGCCGACCTGTCGGCGCTTTCACCGGCAGCAACAAGCTGCTGCATACTAAAGCGGCGACAGGTCGCCGCACTCCAAAATCAGAAGTTGAAGCGATCGATGTTGTCTTTGTTGAAGATAAAAGGCGCGCCTAACCTAACTTCATCGTCCACCACTTCAATTGTGTTCAAACGGCCGGCCTTTAATTCCTTGTCGCTCCGCTTTAGCTGTCCTGTAATTAAAGCGTTCCCCGCATAAACAGTCAGGTATCCGAGATCCACGGTGTTCCATAGAACGACACTCTCGACCACGCCATTGTGCACGTAAGGCTTGTTCATGTTTGGCAACGAAAGACCAGTAACTTTGACGTCTTTCCGCCCCGACTGCTGCACTGCTTCGGCTGCACCCGGAACAGCCGGCGCGGCAATCGCCATCACCAACTTCACATTTGGATAAACCTTAAGCACTGTCTGCGTCTCAGAGAAAGCGCGATCGCGATCACCTTCGCTTGGCTGAATCGCAACTAACTTCAAGTCAGGATACTTCTGAGCCAGCCGCTCCTTGATGTACTTGATCCACTCGTTTTGATTGGCGGCACTCAACGAAGCCGTGATGATCGCAAACTCACCTTTGTTGTTGAGGATCCGTGCGGCTTCATCCGTCAACGTGTAGCCAATTCCCTGCGGTGTGGCCTGATTGATTAAGAAATCGCGCGCATCACGTTCGGCGTCAGCGTCCCAGGTGATGACCTTGATTCCCTTCTCTCTCGCCTTACGCAGGACACTCGAAATGCCGACTTTGTTCTCAACACTCACCGCAATGACATCGACGCCTCTTGTAATCCATGCCTCGACTACTTCATTCTGTTTCGCCGGATCGAGATCGGTTGGTCCATCCCACAATAACTCGACGCCCAACTCCTTTGCTGCCTCATCAGCGCCTTGCTTGCAACTGACGAAGTAAGGGTCACCTTTGGCTTTCGGCATCAGCGCAATCACAGGCTTATGTCCGTTGATGCGCGAGCCGCTCGCTGCGCTGGTCGAGCCGGTGCCTTTTAACTCTCGTACGAGAGAGCGAGTCGACCACCAATTGCTGCCGGCGACAATCAGAGCGGCCAACAGAATCACTGCACTCAAAATACCAATTTGTGAATTTCTCACTTCAAACTCCTCCGTAAGGGATTGAAGATTGCCGTTTGCCGATTGCCGATTTGCTAAATCCACTTGCCCACCGACCTGCCGCGCTCTTAAACGAGTTGACAGACGATCGATGAGAATCGTTCCGACAAGCAGGACTCCAGTGAGTACACCCGCCAACTCAGCCGGCTGACCACTCAGGCGCAAGCCATTTTGCAGAATTACAATCGCGAACAAGCCAAGCACCGTTCCTAAAACGGTGCCACGTCCACCAAAGATCGATGTGCCGCCCAATACCACGGCCGTGATCGCCATCAACTCGTAACCGGTGCCCGCGTCTGACTTCGCCTGTCCCAGATGTGCCACATAAATGATTGCAGCGACGCTCGAAACTAAACCCGAGAGTACATAAACGAACGCCAGACGGCGGTCGACAGGAATACCGGCGTAACGCGCGCCTTCGCCGGAGAAACCGATCGCGTAAAGAGCGCGTCCGTAAATTGTGCGATGGAGCCACCATGCACAACCCACGATGGCGATGATCAGAATGAACAACTGCGTCGGAATGATGCCGCCAACGTAGCCCTGGCCCAAGAACAAAAATCCAGGTGAAAACCCGGAGTAGTTCTCAATGCCGCCCGTTAGTCCCTCCGCGATTCCACGAAACAAAGAGAACGTCCCGAGCGTCACGATGAGCGGCGGAAAGTTAAGCCGCGAGATCATCAAAGCGTTTAGTCCGCCACCAATCATGCCAACTAGCAGCGTGACTGCAACCGCTATAACGATTGGAAAATGAGCATCGCGCCACAACCCGCCGAGAACAACAGCCGCAAGACCGATCATGGAACCGACTGAAAGATCGATTCCTCCAGTAATCACAATCGGCGTGAGCACCAACGCGAGCAAGCCTACTTCAACGCTTAGTCGCGTGATCTCAAACGCATTCGTGCGACTCAGAAAGTTGTTGCCGGTGAGGCTGAAGACTATGCACTCGATCGCGATCACGAGCAACAGCACCCATTCATTGTTGGGAAACAGTCGCTCGCGCCATGCCGGCGTCAGTTGGAGTTTCGGAATTACGGATTGCGAGTTTGCAGCGTCCATCTAAGGTGGTGATCAGATTGTCCTGTGTGCTGCTTGTATTCGTTCGGCCCGTCGCAGCACAAAATCCGAGGCGAGTGCTGCCAGAATGATCGCTCCCTGAATTGCTTTTTCCCAAAACGGATTGATGCCAACGAACGTCAGTGCGGTTCCAATGGTTCCCAACAGAGCCGCGCCAATGAGCGTGCCGATCAAAGTTCCGCGGCCTCCCGTGATCGCCGTTCCACCAACGACGACAGCCGCAACTGCTTTCAGTTCCAATCCCAAGCCGGAGTTGCTCGGCACAGTGGAAAAGCGCACGGCATTGAGTAGAGCAGCCAGTCCAACGAGTGTCCCCATTAACGTAAACACCCAGAACGTAACCCGTGACGGTTGAATGCCGGCGAGTCGCGCTGCCTCGGAGTCAGATCCAACTGCATAGACAGCGCGGCCTGCGGAAAGATTGCGCAACGCCCAACTGAAAACAGCGAGCACAATGATCGCGACGACTACGATTAGCCATTGTCCGACGCTCTGTCCGAGTCCAAACCATTGAAAGTTAGCCGGTAGGTTTTGCACCCACTCGCCGCCCGTGGTCCAACGCAGCGCATCGCGCCACGCAACCAGCATTGCCAGAGTGACGATGATCGACGGCAGTCGAAGCGGCCCTATGAGAAGACCGTTAATTGCACCCATTGCCGCGCCAAGAACCACGATGCCTGGCAGCAAAAGTGGTATCGGCACACCGACTTTCGCCAGCAGACCTGCTGCGACAGTTGCGATGGCGAATTGAGAACCGACAGAGATATCGATCTGTGCCACGAGAATAACTAACGTCATGCCGATGCTGACGAGTAGAACGGGAACGTTATTCAGTGCGACATCGCGGAGGTTCGTGGCGCTAAAGAACGAAGGCGCAACGACACCAACCACAACGAGCAGCAGCGCGTAGGCGAAAGACGCTGAGAGTTCTCGTTTGTATCGATTGAGGTTCACGTTTATTAGTATCCCGTGGGTTGATAGTCAGTACCGTAACGCGGTAGCGTCGGGTCTGCCTTCCGATGAGCGGGCTGACACCGAAAACACCCGACGCTACCGCGTTACGGTACTGACTATCGACCCACGCAATAGCTCACACGGCACAGGTCCTTATACTTGATGATCTAAAGCCAATGCCAAAATCTTCTCCTGTGTCGCTTCGCTTCGATCAAGCGTGGAGACAATCGTTCCACCGTGCATCACCGCTATCCGATCGCTCATACCCAGAATCTCCGGAAGCTCCGAAGAGATCATCAAGATCGCGACACCCTGCGCTGCCAACTCAGTCATCAATGCGTGCACTTCCGACTTCGCTCCAACGTCGATACCCTGCGTCGGTTCATCGAGAATCAGCACTGACGGTTGTGTCACCAACCAACGACTCAGGGCGACCTTTTGCTGATTGCCACCTGAGAGCGTCGCGACAGGCGCGTAGACAGTGGGTGTCTTAATTCCGAGTCTGCGCGTGTAGTCAGCGGCCGTGTGTTTTTCGCGGTCGAAATCAAGTGCACTGAATCGACTGAATCGATCCAACGAAGCGAGTGTGATATTAGCGCTGATCGGCAGATCCAAAATCACACCATGACGACGTCGATCCTCCGGGACGTAAGCGATGCCGGATTCGATTGCCTGCGCAGCACTGTTGATTTCTGTGCGCTGTCCCTTGAGAAGAATCTCTCCTTTATCGGCGGGCGTGAGACCGAAGATTGTTCGGGCTAACTCCGTTCGTCCACCACCGACGAGCCCTGCGAGGCCGACGATTTCACCAGCGCGTATCGAGAGATTCACATCGTGAACGCCTGAGGTCGAACAAGAAAGACCTCTCACTTCCAAAACTATCTCGCCAAGTTCGACCTTCTTCTTCGGAAATACGGCCGATAGCTCGCGTCCAACCATCAGCTCAATCAATTGCTGTCGATTGACTTCAGACATCGCTCGCGTATCGATGGTCCGACCGTCGCGCAACACTGTAACGCGATCGGCGATTACCGATAGCTCTTCAAGGCGATGTGAGATGTAGATGATACCGACGCCCTCCGCTCGAAGCTGCCGAATCACGTTGAACAGGTTCTGCGTATCTTCTTCAGAAAGCGACGCTGTTGGTTCATCCATGATTAAGACTTTTGCGTCAGCCCCGAGTGCACGCGCGATTTCGACTAACTGTTGTTGTGGCATCGTGAGGTCACCCGCTTCCGCGTCCGGATCAATTTTGGCGCCGACTCGCGCGAGCAGTTCGGACGCTTTCCGTTTGCGCATAGGCCAATCAACGCGACTGAACGCAGAGGATTCTTCAAACCCGATGGCAATGTTTTCAGCAACCGAGAGTTCTGGAAAGAGCGCAGGCTGTTGGTAGATCGCGGCGATTCCTAACTTTTTCGAAAGTGCCGGTGAGTTCTGGCTGATCGTGTTGCCGTCGAGCTGTATTTCACCAGCGTCGGGTGTCACTGCTCCTGTGATGATCTTAATTAGCGTGGATTTCCCGGCGCCGTTCTCACCGATCAGGGCGTGCACTTCACCACGTTCCAATTCGAAGGACGCTTGTCTTAGTGCGTGCACGCCGGCATACGACTTATCGATGTTGATAGCCCGGAGTAGCATGATCGATTCAAGAAATCGGGAAACTTATCAGATCTTTTCTGTGCAACCCTCCGTGTTGATTTTGCTGGCAGAACGCCACCTCAGAGACACAGAGAACACTGAGGTTGCACAGAGATCAAACATATTGCGCCTCAATCGCCGCGTATCGTCGCTTGGCTTCGTCACAAGCAGCAGAAAGTTGCGGCGCGAAACTTTGAAGCTTCACATTCTGGGCGATGTATTGACGGGCGTCTGCCAAGGTCGCGAAACGGCCGCTCGCAATTGCTTGCACAAGAACGTTCCCGATCACCGTCGCTTCAACGGGTCCAGCCGCGACCGGCAACCCGGTCGCGTTGGCAGTAGCCTGATTCAGATAACTATTCTGACTGCCGCCACCGATGATTTGAATGTCCTCAATCTTTTCTTTCGTCAGCAACTCGATTTTTCTTATGACTGACGCATAACGAAACGTGAGCGAATCCAAAATGATTTTTGCGATCGCGGCAGGACGGTCCGGCATCCTCTGTGCGGTTTCTTTAAGATGGATTCGAATCGCCTCGAGCATGCTTGCCGGATTAAAGAAGCGCTGATCATCCGGGAAAAGAAAAGCCTCATAACCGTCGATCGCAGCGACATCTTGCAACAGGACTTCGTAATCAATTGCAGCGCCGCTCTGGTTCCACTCCTTGCGACACGACTCAAGAATCCACAGACCCATCACGTTCTTCAAAAAGCGAATGGTGCCAAACGCACCGCCTTCGTTTGTAAAGTTCTCTCGCGCGACATCGTTGTTTATGAGAACCTCGGCTCTTTCGACACCGACCAGGGACCACGTGCCAGAGGAAATATAGGCTCGGCCCGTTCGAAGCGGCGCACCTGCGATTGCACTACCCGTGTCGTGAGTTGCTGGAGCGATAACCGGGATACTATCGAGCTCGAGTTCTTCAGCTAATGCCGTCCTTATCTTCCCTACTTCGGTTCCAGAAGCAACGATGTCCGGCAGCAAGGCTACCGGCAGTCGCAAACGATTCAGTAAGTCGACATCCCAACGACGCGTACGCGCATTAATCATCTGCGTCGTCGTAGCATTCGTATACTCTGTAACGCGTTCTCCGGTAAGAAAAAAATTGATCACGTCGGGAATCAACAACAGTGTCCGCGCGTCTGTGTTTATTCCCTGGCGCGCATGAACGAACCACTGGAACAGACTATTGAATGGCATGAACTGAATGCCAGTGCGTTCAAAGATCTCTTCACGCGGAATCTGCCCGAACACCTGGTCCATCGCTCCCTGCGTCCGTTCGTCGCGATAGCACACAGGCGATTCAACCAAACGACCATCCGCATCGATTAGACCGTAATCGACACCCCAACTATCGACACCAACGCTTTGAATTTTGCGTCGCAGGTCGCGCGCCTTCGTACCCGCGGCACGCAATCCCCTCTTGATCTGAGCGAAAATTAGCTGGAGGTCCCAACGCAGATGCCCGTCGGACTCTGCCGGCGGATACTGAAACCGGTGCAGTTCCTCCAACAGCATCGCATCGGCATCAAGACCTGCGAGAAAAACTCTGCCGCTGCCCGCACCCAAATCTACTGCGATATAGAGAGGATCTGTCATAACAAC
>JBKPMX010000147.1:0-4519 GCA_046765655.1 Acidobacteriota bacterium | reverse complement strand
GTTATAGAATCAAGCCCTCTGTCCGTAAATAACGTCATGTTTCATGTCGTCCGCCCTTGTTGAACTGTAGAGGATGTCATGATAATTCGCCGCTCAGGGACGACTAACTTACAACCCGTCTCTGGACCAACAGGAGCGCGCTATGGACACACTAATCAAAGACATTCGCGTTGGTATTCGTAGTCTCAGCAAACGGCCCGCCTTCACGCTCGTTGCGATTCTTACGCTTGCCCTGGGCATTGGCGCCGCCACTGCGATCTTCAGCGTCGTTGATGGTGTGTTGCTGCGGCCTTTGCCATATCCACACGCCGAACAGCTGGTGCAGTTTCGGGAGGTCAACCCGCGCGGCATCCGAATCTCAGTTGCTGAGCCAAACTTTCTTGACGTTCGTGCTCGCAACCACGTGTTCTCTGGAGTCGCTCAATACAGCGGATCACTAACTACCGTGACCGGAGGTAGCGAACCCGTCCGCGCTCTCACTTACGCCGTGTCAGCCGACTTTTTCAATCTGCTCGACGTCAAGCCGATCCTCGGACGTACTTTTACGCCAGACGAGAGTCGTGCAGGTACTCCGTTGGCCGTAGTTAGCTATGGCTTCTGGCAGCGATTGCTCGGCGCGAAGCAAGATCTGTCGGGAACAAGTTTGCTATTGATGGACAAGAGCGTAGCCGTGATTGGCGTAATGCCGCAGGGACTCGGGTTTCCCCAGAGTGCGGAAGTGTGGGTACCGCGCGAGATGTTTCCGGCTGAAGTTTCGCGGTCGGCACATAACTGGAGTGTCATCGGGCGCTTGCAGCCAAATGTCTCGCTGGAACAGGCACGCGCTGATTTGAGTGCGATAGGGAAGCAGCTCAAACAGGAAAACGGCAAGGACATGGACGCGGTGGATTTCACTCTTGTTCCTCAGCAGGAATACATAGTTGGAAATGTGCGCAGCCCTCTCATGATGATTCTTGTTGCTGTTGGATTTCTGTTAGTCGTCGCATGCGTCAACGTAGCGAATCTGATGTTGGCCCAGGTCACCACACGACAACGGGATTTCGCAGTTCGCAGCGCCCTTGGCGCAACACGCTTTCGCCTGGCAAGACAGTTCATCACCGAGAACTTGTTGCTGGCGCTCACCGCCGGTGGACTCGGTATTGTGATCTCATTTTGGGGAGTCAAACTGCTGCTGGGTCTAAATCAACGCGCCTTACCGCGTGTAAGTGAGATCGGTGTGGATGCGCGAGCGATCGTCTTCACTTTAGCGCTTGCGATGTTGATTGCAGTTCTGCTCGGATGTGTTCCTTTGCTTCGTTTTTCCGTTCGGGAACTAGAGAAGAGTCTTAGGGAAGCGGGTACGGGTGCACGTGGCTTCGCGGGACGGCATCTGCGCGATTCTTTGGTCGTTGCACAAATGGCGCTGACGTTAGTGTTAATGATTTGTGCTGGATTGTTGGCCAAGAGTTTTTATCGGTTGATGCAAATCGATCCAGGTTTTCAAACTGAAAGAACAGTGGCGATGGAGTTATCACTTCCCAGCGCTCGTATGGATGAATCGCGCTACAAGCAATTCATGCAGTCGTACAAACGTCTAATGGAACAGGGCATCGCTCCAGAAGGGGATACAAAACTTAACCTCCAAGAAGAACGCATGAGACTTTTTCAGTCGGAACTACTTGAACGCCTGGGTTCAACTCCCGGTGTGATTGCGAGCGGCATTATCACTTACTTGCCGCTTGGTGGTGATGGACCAAGTGGGACTTTCCTAATCGACAATAACCCGTTAAAAAAGGGAAATGCAGATTACCGCTCCGCGAGCGCAGGATATTTCGCCGCGATGCGCATTCCTGTACTGAAAGGACGAATGTTCGATAACACCGACGTACCTAACTCACCGAATGCTGCGGTTGTCAGTCAGTCGCTAGTCCAGAAGTACTGGCCAAATGAAGACCCCATTGGGAAGAGTATTCAGTTCGGAAACATGGATGGCGACCTGCGACTGTTGCACATCGTCGGAGTAGTTGGAGATGTGCATGCCTATGGCCTGGACCAACCCTCCGTCCCAACGATTTACGGAAACGCGCTGCAACGATTGCCCTCGTCTAGCATCACTGTAGTTGCTCGAGGTCAGGGCGAAGTTTCGGCGCTTGTACCATCGATGCGAGAGGTTGTTAAAGGTCTCGATCCGCAATTGCCGTTGAAGTTTCGCACACTGGACGAGGTCTTTTCTTCATCGCTTGATAGTCAGCGGTTTAGCCTGGTGATCTTCGGTGTGTTTGGCATTGCTGCTTTGTTGTTAGCGGCGATGGGAATTTACGGCGTAACCTCCTATGCAGTTGCGCAACGCACTCAGGAGATTGGAATTCGGATGGCGTTGGGTGCGCAGATGAAAGATGTCTTGAAGCTTGTGCTGCGCAGTGCGATGTCGTTGGTGATCTTCGGAGCGATAGTGGGAATTGTCGGCGCTTATGCTGCTACACGTGTGATGTCGAGTTTGTTGTTTGGAGTGACGCCGACTGACCTGGTGACATTTCTTGTGGTGCCGCTGGTGTTGTTTGTCGTGGCGTTGGTGGCGAGTCTTGTTCCTGCGCGCCGCGCAACAAGAGTGGATCCACTGGTAGCGCTGCGCTATGAGTGAAGGGCATTGCCGATTGCCGCTTGATGATTGTCTACCTGGGAGACCCAGGTGGTACTGACCTGATTGCTACCGTGTAAGTCGAAGGAATACTTCTTCTAATGTTTGTCTTTGCGGTGAGAGTTCGTGGACTTGGAAGCCGTTGTTGACGAGTAATGAATTGATGTCTCCGATCTCTCCATTAGACGTCTTCACGTACAGATATTCATCGCCATTGCGATGTACATCGATCGATTCAACGCCTGAAAGTACTTCGAAGGCTTCATCCACTCGATTCACGCCGATCTTGATCATCGCGTCCTCACCGACAAGCTCCTCAACAGATCCCTGGTAAACAGTGCGCCCTTCGTCGATGATCGCCACGCGGTTGCAGATCTGCTCCACCTCGTGGAGTAAATGACTTGAGAGCATGATCGTCAGGCCATATTCGTCTCGCAGTCTCACAATCAACGAACGAATTTCGTGAATACCCTGGGGATCCAGGCCGTCAGTCGGTTCATCGAGAATGATGAACTCGGGATTTGGCAGCAGTGCTTGCGCGATTCCCAGACGCTGACGCATTCCATGCGAGTACACTCGTACTGGATCGTTCGCGCGATCTGTCAGGCCTACTGTCTCGAGCGCGGCGCTGATGCGCTTTGAGTTCGCCCCACCTGATAAGGCAGCAAACATTCGTAGGTTTTGCTGGGCCGAAAAATTTTCATAAAAAGCCGGAGCCTCAATGATCGCGCCTGTCAGCGCCAGCGCACGCAGAGGCTTTCGCAACATATCAAAACCCAAGAGTTGGACCGAACCTGCGCTGGGTCGAACCAAGCCGAGGAGCATGCGCATAGTCGTCGACTTGCCCGCACCGTTCTGACCGAGAAAGCCAAAGATGTCACGACGTTCGACGGTAAGCGACAGTCGATCGACCACGGTCCTCTTGCCGTACTTCTTAGTCAAGTCTCGTGTTTGAAGCACGACACCGTTTTGATTTGAAGAGTTTACGCTCATAAAACTTATTCTCTGTGCACCCTCTGCAACACAGAGGGCGCGCAGAGAAGAAACTCATAAGAACACCTCGATCACCAACGGGAGATGGTCCATTCGACTCACCGCCACACCTCCGAGCACCTGCGCCTGTCGCAATACCGACTCACGTGGGCCAAAGATGTAATCAATGCGGCGATCGTTTATGGACGTGTCGCCTGCATCGCGACCAAGATCGCGAAAATACTTCAAGATGTAAGCGTAGGCTTCGCTATCGTTCTTCAAATTATCAGTGTAGAAGTGCGACTGGTCGCGCGTGTCCACTTCCAAATTCAAATCACCGGCTATGAATACGTGAGGAGTCGCGCTTCGGGTACGCGCCCAATCAACAATGTCGTTCGTGAAGATACGTCGACGTGCTGCCCGAAAGGCGTCGGCGTGCGCGCTGATGAGCACTAATGTTTCAGCGTCGCGCGGTTTGAAGGTGGCGCTAAGCGCGTATTGCTCACCCGCGCGCACATTTTCAAACTGTGCCTTCTGATCTTTAACTAATACTGCTTCGACTCGGTCACTGTTCGACATCGGAGCGATCGCACCCGTGTACCGGCGATGCAGCAGATTCAGCAGCGTCTTCAGTTGTTCAGGATTCGCGAGCTCCTGCAACGCCACTGCATCGGGTTGGCGAGAGTTGATGACGTCAGCGACGGCTTTTAAGTCATCAGTGTGCGCTCGACTGTCCCTCTCCTGATCGTCATGGCCGATATTCCAGGTCATCAAGCGCACGACTGGGCCGTTGCGCGTTTGCGACGCGAGCAGCGCTCGATTGCGGATCGCTTTGAAGTGCACTGCTGCTGCAACCATCACGACCAGAAGGCCACCGATGACAAGCTTGGTCCACATTCTCAGCTGGTGACGTCCTTTCGTTCGAAGATC
>JBKPMX010000146.1:0-9470 GCA_046765655.1 Acidobacteriota bacterium | reverse complement strand
GTCCTTGTTCTTCTGCGCAAACGGACCGATCCACGAAGTCACACGAAACTCTGTACCCCTAAAAACGAGCACCCTCACAGATCAAAAACTAAAATCCTGCGTCCTTCAGCACGGCCGCAACGCTATTCGTCTTCACCACTCGCGGCTATACTTATGAACGAAGATGTTTGCGGCTTTTTATCTCGGAGTTTAAGCCTGACAAAGGTAAAGCCGATCGCAAAAACGAATGCGGCAATCACGCCACCGAGTAGCAGTTTTCCCAGATCCTGAAAGTCAGTCTGGGCCTCCTGGATCAGAGCAAGCACAGTTACCGACGCTAACCAAATAAGTAACAGCATCACATCACGACCTTTCCCCGAAGTTTGAACTCACGGGAGACATGCGCGTTTTAGACACCTCGGCGCTGTCGGTTGTTCCACCAACGGTTGGTGCTTCAACTCTCTGCGCAACGGCTGTGGCTCTTGCGTTCGGTCTCAACTTACATAACCGGCGAGAGTTCTTCACTCCGTTAGGAGTGCAATGTTTATAGTCTCAGCGTGCCGGATCGAGAATCGCGGTTCGGACGAGCGGATATGAGCTCGACTTGGAACGCGGCTATATGATTGTCCGCTCGTCCGAACCGCGATGATTAGCGATGGCGTTTGCGACTATAAACATCGCACCCCTAACGGGGTGTCCTCAGATGCCGCAGAGGCGCGGAGAGTTGAAGTATGAGACTGATCGCTGGCTCGCATTTACGTTGAATCTGTTTCCGACTTACGATAGTCGCATGAGTGCACAGAGAGACCCGGCCATTCGCATTACCCTTTTGCCACGCGATACAAACTCGCAAGGAACAATTTTCGGAGGCGTTATCCTCAGCTACATCGACGTCGCCGGAGCGATTGAGGCTCACCGCCATACCAAGAACGATCGTTTCGTTACCGTCGCGATGCGCGAAGTGATCTTTCACAAGCCAGTATTTGTTGGCGACCTCGTGAGTTTTTATGCAGAGACAGTTCGCGTTGGCACCACATCGATTACCACGCAGGTCATCGTCGAAGCTGAAAGAATAGGCACAAACGAACTAGTGAGAGTGACCGAAGCGGAAGTGATTTATGTCGCCGTCGACAAGATGGGCAACAAGGTGCCGATAAGAATGGAGTGATAAAGGGTAAGAGGTAAGAGGTAAGAGGTAACCCTTAACCCTTACCTCTTACCTCTTACCTGTTCAGTTGAGCCTCGCCTGCATCCGTCTCAGTGAAACAGCAGCTTCAGTGAAGTCGGGCTTCTCCTCTAAAGCCAACCCATAATGCTTCGCCGCTTCAAGAAAAAGTTTTCGTGTCTCGTACACGCGACCGAGATTGAAATGTGGAAAGGCATAGGATTCATAGCGCGGCGCTAACAACGCCCGCTTGAACCAACGCACTGAACCGTACGTGTCCCCTTTTGCCAACAGATAGCTGCCGATGTCGTTGTAAGGATTGCCCAGGCTGTCGTCGACGTTAATCGCCCGCAGGCATTCATCTATCGCTTCGTCGTAACGTTGCTGAAAACTGTAGACCCAACCGAGAAATGTGTGAGCTTCAGCGGTTGGGTAGGTTTCGATCGAGCGCTTGTATAGCTCGATCGCTCTTTCGTAGTCGTGGGCTTGTTGCGCTTCGTATGCTTCATTAAACAGTTGTTTGGCTGCCAGCCTAACTGCCGATGAAGCATCGTCATCCATTCCAGTTGCTCCGGTACGTGTAGTACTGTGCGCTAGTTACAGTCTACCGTTCGAGTGGTTCCAGTATCCAACCGTTTGATACGGCCTTCAACTTTGGGCGAAATCGTTCGCGCGCGTTTGATTTCCGTCGCTAATACATCGGAGTCGAGCGGCAGATTTTCCGGCGACGTGACGACACGCGCGTCTTTAAACATCGTGTAGCCGTCTCCACCATTCAACGCGATAAAGGTCGTCGTCGCCAGCGTGTAAGTCTTATCGGGATCCAGCGGTCGACGATTGATCATAACGTTTGACACGCGCGAACCAGTCGGCTTACTCGCGTCATACGAGAAGGTCATTCCAGAGATCTGCGGGAATCCTCCCGGTTGTGCTCCTGGTGCTGTTCGACTGACGCCTTGCTCGAGTGCTGCCAGGATCGTTGCGCCTGTAACTTCGATCTTGATCAGTCTGTTCTTGAAGGGAAGTATCGAAAGCACATCGCGTACTGTGATTGCACCGCGAGGGATGATGTTGTCTGCGCGCACGGATCCGCCGTTCATTAAGGCGACATCAGCTCCGGTTGCGACGCGAAAAGCATCTGTCACCAAGTTACCGACATTCGTTTCGAGAGTTCGGTTCTCTGTGCTGCGTGCATCGAGTGGAACGGATGTCCGTCCCACAGGCTTTGCCAACTGTGCCAATAGACCGGCGTACTTGCGTTGAACCGAAGAGAACTGCGGATCATTTGCAACCTCGTCAGTCACTGGTATGACTTTCCAGTCGATACTGTCTAGTGAACCATCGCTGAGGATGTTCAAGTCGATTCGGCCGAGTTCTCGCGCGTCGGAAGTCATTTTGAAGATCGGCGCACCACCCGCAGAGGACTCGAGTAATGTGTGTTCGTGTCCACCAATGATGACGTCTACATCGGCGCAGCGTGCCACTTCTTTATCTTCTCTCATGGAAAGATGTGTTAGTGCCACGACGACCTTTGCGCCGTGTTCGTGAATCTCCGAGACCATCTGTTTCGCGGTGTCACACGGATTGCGAAACTCGACGTTGTCGCCAGGGCGCGAGGTTATTTTGGTTTCCGGCAAGACAAGTCCAAAGATTCCGATTTTCACGCCGCTGAATTCACGAATGACATAAGGATCCACGCCGCCAAAAGGTTTACCAGTAGTCGTATCGATGACATTTGCCGCAACCCACTTGAAACGAGATTCCTTAATGCGATCGACCAGTATCGCGGGACCAAAATCAAACTCGTGATTACCGAAGGTTGCGTAATCGAGTTCAGCTGCGTTCCACGCCTCGATCATCTGGGCGCCCTGAAGTGATATCGATTCGACTGAAGGCGAAATCGTATCACCTGCCATCAGAAACAACGTGTTTGGATTTTCTTTTTGAATGTTCTTCTTGAGCGTCAGCACGCGCGCCAAACCGCCATTTCGTCCTTCGTCCACAGGTACGAACTGGTACACGTCATTAACCTGCAGTAGCGTTACCTTGATTTTGCATGCAGGCTTTTGTTGAGCGAATCCGGAGAAAACGATGACGGCGAGAAGTAGCGTGGCGACGGCAGCCTTACGGCAGTCGAGATAATTTTTCATGCGTTGAAGGTTGTCGGTGAATTCAGATTGTAGAAGGTGTGAATTATACTCAACGGGCACAAAGTGGCTCAATCATTATCCTAGATCCGATTGCGAACCTGGCGCGTGCACGCAGACGAAACATTTTTCATCACTGGCTTTCCTGGTTTCATTGCCGGCCGCTTACTGAAGAGACTTGCAGCGCAAGGTTCTCGACTGATCCTCCTCGTACAACCTGCCCTCATCGAAAAGGCACGCTTAGAACTCGTTGAGTTAGCGAGCACCATTGGTTGCCCCATCGATCAATTCTCTATTGTTGAAGGCGACATCACCCAACCGAACCTCGGGTTATCGGTGGAACACATCGCGATGACGCGAGCGTCAGCCACGCGCGTATTTCATCTCGCCGCAATCTACGACCTGGCAGTGGAGCGTGACTTATCCCATCGCATCAATGTCGAGGGCACGAAGAACGTGAATGCGTTTGTTTCTTCATTGCCACGGCTGCGTCATTATCATCACGTCTCGACGTGTTATGTCGCCGGCAAACGTGAGGGGCGCATCCTTGAGACTGAATTGCGCCACGATGCTGGCTTTCGAAATTTCTATGAAGAGTCGAAGTATTTAGCCGAACTCGAAGTGGAGACGTTGAAATCGAAATTGCCGGTGACGATTCATCGGCCGGCCGTAGTTTGTGGTGATTCAAAGACGGGCGAGACTGCTAAGTACGACGGTGTTTACTTTCTGATTCGCTACCTGCTTAAGTGGCCGTCAGCGTTGTCGCAGCTCAACATTGGCAATCACGAAGTTAGTTTGAATCTCGTTCCGATCGATTTCGTTGTGGATGCGATGGCCGCGTTGGCATTCGACGATGCGGCAATCGGAAAAACACTTCAGTTAGCAGATCCCGCGTCTCTAAGTACGAACCAATTGTTCAATGCAATCGCCAAATCGATCGGCGACAGGCGATCAAGGATCACAGCGCCACGATCCTGGGTAAAGTTCTTTCTGATGTTGCCCCCTTCCCCCAGAATAACCGGGCTGCCTCATCACGCCGTACCTTATTTCTTTGTGAAGCAGACTTACGATTCGACTCAAGCACAAGAATTACTCAACCGGCACAACATTCATTGCCCGCCGTTTAGCAGTTACGTTGACGCAATCGTCGAATACGCGGCGACACATCCGACGTTAGCTTGACGAAGCCCGGCGCCGACCTTTTTATCCCCCGCTTGACAACTTAGTGATTTAGAATTAGTCTAAGTCTACCGAAAAAAATGAAGACAGCACGGAAGAACAGCGACGCAGCGGGTAGTCATAAACTGACCCCACAAAGGGAAACAGTGCTCAAGGTCATCCTCGAGCGCGAAGACCACCCGACTGCCAGCGAGATTTTTGAGGCGGCCCGCAAACGGCTACCCACGATTAGCTACGCCACCGTCTACAACTCTCTCCGCTACTTGAAGGACGCTGGACTCGTGCACGAAATAGGTTTTGGCGATAGCGCCAGTCGCTACGATCGCGAAACAGACCGACACGATCATGCGATCTGCACTGGCTGCGGCAGTCTCGTAGATTTCGATCTGCCGGAAGCCGCCAAGTTGATCAGCGCCGCAGCGCGCAAATCGAAATTCAAACCGGAGTCAGTCCACCTGACGTTGCGAGGAATCTGTCCTGACTGCGTCGAAGGTGGCAACTACGGAAACAAAAAGTACAAGTAATAATTTCAAACCAACGGAGGATACATGACAGCAGCAACAGCAGCAGCAGTGGAAAAGGCGATGGTGGGCCAGCCGGCGCCGGATTTCGAAATGGCCTCAACGAAGAACATTGAGAAGCTGAACGAGCCCGTGAAGCTTTCTGATTATCGTGGTAAATGGGTGGTAATGGTTTTCTATCCATTGGATTTCACGTTTGTTTGTCCAACCGAGCTGACGACATTTAGCGATCGCTATCAGGATTTCCAGGACATCGGTGCCGAGATCATCGGCATCTCGACGGACTCTGTTTACTCGCATCGCGCTTGGTTGAATACGCCACGCGACAAAGGCGGCGTCGAAGGACTCAAGTACCCACTCGCCGCTGATGCAACCAAAAAAGTCGCAGCAGACTATGGCGTGTTGATTGAGAATCGCGGCATCGCTCTGCGCGGTTTGTTCGTCATCGACCCCGAAGGAATCCTGCGCTACAAAGTTGTGCATGACCTGAACGTGGGACGTTCAGCAGAAGAGACACTGCGAGTGATTCAGGCACTCCAGACCGGCGGACTATGCCAGGCCGAATGGAAGCCAGGTCAGAAGACGTTGAATTCATAAGTCGAGAGAGGAATCAGTACCGTTTGCGGTAGCAAGCGGCCCACGGCCCATTGGCTACCGCCGACGGTACTGACTAAAAGCTATGCCGATGAGAATTGGAACGCCGCTGCCGTCGTTCGAAGGAGCGACAGAGTGGTTTGGCGGCACACAGGCGCACGCAGAAGAACAAACGAAGAACCGTCCAACGCTGGTTCATTTCTGGGCGTCGAGCTGCGGGATTTGTAAAGACAATCTGCCGCGAGTGGCGGAGTGGCGTGATCAAAAACGGGATCAGGGGTTACGAGTTGTCGCGGTCCACATGCCGCGCTACGAAGCGGATACGGATGTCGAAACAGTGCGCGAGCTAATTTCGAAATTCAACATCACCGAACCCTGCGCAGTCGATAATGAACACAAGTTGCGCGAAGCCTTTCAAAACGATCAGGGGTTTGTGCCGGCGTATTATTTGTTTGATGCAGAAGGAAAGCTGAAGAGCTTCGCTGCGGGAGAACGCGGACTGGATATGCTGAAGTCGGCGATCGAAAGATTGCTGGCGTCGGATCCCGTTACAACCTAACGACCGAACTGGCTGGTAATCTGCCAGAACAAATACAAACTAACAACCGCACTACCGATCGCCAGGACGATTAGACCTACGATTATCGCACCTACGAAGAGCCAATCACCAAATCGGCCCTCGCGCGCAGCCTCACCTTCAACTGTCGCGCGTTCTTTCAGCAACGCTACGTTCATTTGGTTTGACTTCCACCAGGCGTCAAACAGATCACCCACAAGCGGCAAGGAGCCGAGAACGTAATCGAGCGCAATGTTCAGACCCATGCGCAGCAGCGTAATCTTCGGAACTCGATATCGAACAGCTGCGACCAGAATGTAAAACGACACGAGCGATGTTGCGGTGTCTCCGAACCCTGGAATCAATCCAATGATCGCATCGAGACCGAAGCGCCATCCGAGACCGGGGATCCGGATCAAATCGTCCATCAACCAGCTAAGCCGTTCAAGGCTGGTGTCGACGTTCGCGGAGCGTGCAAGCTTTCGCGAACCAAAAGTACTGTCGTTGTAATTCAAAACTTTCATCTCAACGAATTCGAGTCATCTGTCGCCAGAAGAATTTTCCAACTCCTGCCAGGGCCGTGAAGGCGTTCTTATCTCCCCCTCTGGTCTGGGGGGTGGCAGGTGACGAAATGCCTAACGTTTCCGCAAGCTGCGAATCGGGCGGCCCGATATCTTCATCGCCGCGCTTAGATGACAGCCAGCGGGTAAATGTACGCCCGACCATGCGTCTTTGTTCGACCGGGGCTTCCGCCACGAGCGCGCTACGTAAATCATCGAGCTGAGCTATCTCGAAAAGATTCGCTTCGTAATACTTTTTGAGTGCGGCGAGAACTTTGTCGTCCCCCAGCGTGTCTTGCAGTTCCACGAACATCAGAGCGCCTTTTGCCGTCACAATCGCCGCATACTGGAACGTGTTGCGGTAATCACGCGAAGGCCGATTGGCAAGCATGTCGTCGCCGCCGAACGTTCGGTAGAGACGGTAAACGCCGCGCACCTGATCGTCCAAAACCGCAGCTGCTTTCTCTTTGCCATACGTGCTTCTGTAGTAAAGCAGTGATGACCAGCATGAAAGCGCCTCATCCAGAACTGGCTCGCGCGCCGGGTCATTGCCAACGGCTGAGCCCCACCATTGATTAGCGACGAGGTAACCGACAGTCCATTCCAGGCTCTCTTCGACTGATGGCCTTTGTTCACGAATCAACTCGGGTAGGTTCCGCACAGCCGGAGAGTCGAAGTCGACGTAGAATGCGCTCGCGATCACATTGAAACCAGAGAACTCTGTGCTACCCAAGCCGGCGACTAGGGGCGCCTCAGCCACAGTGATTGACTTGTAGGGCAGTGGTCCAAACGCACTCGTAAACACACGAAAGGCATCGGACGCGATTGTTAACGCTCGCTTGCCGACTCGTTCGTGGTCCGCTTGATAGATCGAGGTAATTTTGACGCCGTTAATTTCCGTGTGTTCGCTGCGCAAACCTTTGCCCACGAGAACTGCAAATTCGCGAAGCGCAGTTCCACTGAAGGTTCGTGTCTGTTTATCAGGCTTAGTGACTTCGGGTGCCGACGTGAATACGTCCACACCCGGCGCTGTGATCGTCACCTCGTAGTCTGCAACTTCGCCGAATACCATGTCACCGACTGACGGCTCAATTCTTCGTCGCCATTCATCACCGTCACGAACGACGAGCATCGGGTAAGAGGTCGCCAACAACATGATGCCGCGACAACGGAAGTTGATGTCGCGCGCGCGACGCATCTCGCGCTCACTCCGCAACGCTGCGCTAACCTGTTTGACGACATGCGTCGTCAAACTTGTTTCATCCGGATCGATATCCGGAACAGTGCCTTTGAACTTGATTTCGATGTCAGTGGTGCTATCGGGCAGGACTGGCTCACGTAAGTTTACGCGGAGAATTGTTCCCTGGTCCTCGAGACCGAATGACAACGACAACTCAGACGCAGCGGAGCGGACTGAAATGATGTCCATTCGTGGTTCGTCTGGTTCCGGCGTTGTGTTTGCAACAGCAGTTGGCGAAGGCTGTTGGTCGGGAACTCTGATATTGGGGTAAAGATGGAAATAGAGAACCGAGGTCGGCTTATCATTGTCATTCAACCACCGTAAGCGTTCCACACCGGTGTATGACAGGTGATCGAAATCGATTTCAAGATCGACCTTATACAACGGCCGTTCGAGTGTCGTATTCGTTTGACCATTCGTTGACTGCGCCTCGATCGATGCAGCGATAGCCAACACCACGAAAGTCGTGACGCAGATCAATGCCGGCACATTAATCCTTACGGTATTTTGGTGTTGCCGGTAGTTCACGTTTCGTTACTTCTCGCGAATCAGAATCGTTTCGATTACGTCGCCGCGTACGATATTGTCTACCACTTCCATGCCTGATGCGACCCTCCCAAAAACCGTGTAACCACCATCAAGATGAGGTTGCCGCGAATGCGTAACGAACCATTGCGAGCCTCCCGTGTCTTTGCCAGAGAGGGCCATCCCAACTGCTGCGCGTTCATACGGCACCTCGTTGATTTCGCAGCGAATCTGATAACCAGGTCCGCCGTTCCCGTCGCCGCGAGGATCACCATCCTGAATTACAAAGTTCGGGACTACTCGATGAATGGTTATGCCGCGGAAGTAGCCACGCTGCGCAAGGCGAACAAAGTTATCGACTGTCAACGGGGCTTCGGAGGGGAATAGCTCAATAGTAAACGAACCCTTCGAGGTAGTCACGACAGCCTGTACCGATCGCCCTGCTCGAGCCAGTGCCCGCCTGTAATCGGCTCGAGTATTCGCTGTTCTGACAGTGCCAATGCTCGATGCAAAGTCGCCGGCCCCGTTGGTTTTCAGCAGGGCGACAGCTCGGCGCCTGACGAGATGATCATCCGATTGGAGGGCGCTCTTGATTGCTTCGTTAGCAGCGGCGGTTTTTTGCTTACCAAGAGAATCCAAAATCGAGAGTGCGGCGTCATTCAAGCTGTCAGTTTTTGTTTTTGCGAACGCGGCGATTAGTGCGCGCGTGTTTGCTTCGGATGGCGGTAGATCACCGATCAAATCAGCAGCGGTAGATCTGACTATCGCGTCTTCGTGCGATAGATACTGCAGCGCGAGTTCGTTGAGATCATTCTGTTTGAATGCCGCTATGGCTCGAAGAATCTCGGGAATCGCATACTCCGGATGATTATTCTTCATTATCGACAAATGGCCCGCTTTGTTGTCGAGTAGATCCTGCAACAACATCATTGCTTTTGCTTTAAGCTCCTCTTTGTTCGGGAGACCGTCAGGCAGCGAGGCCATTTCAGCAAGCGCCTGTGCGA
>JBKPMX010000145.1:0-16274 GCA_046765655.1 Acidobacteriota bacterium | reverse complement strand
ATCAGCAGGTAGCCCAACTCCAGATTAGCGGGCGCAAAATATCCGTTCTGCCGGGTGATAACGCGCTGGTAAGCATCGATCGCCTCTGTCTTGTTGCCGCGGTCAGACGCGCTACGTGCTGTTTGCAACAACCCGAAGCTTGCTGAATCGAGCGTCAACGGCCTGTTTGAATTACGCGGAGAAGAAGACGTCGGTGGTTGGCGTTCGGCACTTACTGAAGAACCACCAACTGCACGCGCCGGTACGGGAGGAGCTTGCTCCACGGTGATCCGGCCTTCGATTCCGGCGCCCGCAAGCGACTGAGCGGCAGCCGAATGTTGCGGGTCTACGGCCAGCGCGCGACGCCATTCACGAACGGCTAGATCCATTTGGCCTCTTGCCGCGTACAGCCGTCCGAGGTTGTAGCTCGCTTCAGCGTAACGGAAGCCCTCCACTCTCAAAGCGGATAAGAATGCTTCCTGCGCTTCGTCCCACCGACCCACACGCAGCAAAAGGACGCCGAGATTATTCGACGCACGCGAATATCTCCCCTTCCGTTGTTCGATTGCTTTGCGATAGGCGTGAACGGCTGCTTCTGTATCGCCCAGTCTCGCGAGCGCGTTCCCGGCATTGTAAAAAGCCTGCGGATCAAAAACGTCTGATGAGCCGATGACGTCGTGCAGTTCAGCAACTGCTTCAGTTTTCTTGCCGCTGCCTGCGAGCTCCTCCGCGAGTTTCAACCGGAGCCTCAGTCGATCCTGAGGAGTTTCTGCTGCGTCGATTTCCTCGCGCAAAGCGGTAATCGGATCGGAAGGAGTCGGACTGGCAGTTTCCGCTGGTTTGTCACTGATTATTCCAGCTGGTTTGGTCTCAGAAGTCACTTGCGCCGGTGTTGCTGATTCGACGCGAGATGGTGTACTCGTGGGAGTAGGCTCCGCTGCAGCTTCATTAACGGTGGTCTCAGATTTGGCCGTATCGGTTTGAGCGGCGGCTGTTTTAGTGGCCGGACGAGTTTGGCGCGAGCGATTTGGTGTTGGCGTCGCCGGAGTCGAAGCCGGTTTCGCCTGCGACTCTGTTTTGGGTGTTGGGTTTGTCGTCTGCGCAAACGCGAACGTGATCGTCAACGAGAATACGATTGCCAGGGCGAAAAGCGTGGTGCGAATATTCATAGCAAGAACTTCCAATAAATGCGGGTTGATTAACTACTGGTGAAGTGAAGGAGCTTCAGCGCGGACGTAGGTTACGACGGTACCGCCGAACCCGACTGCCCAGCCACGTGTGCGGCCAGCAAAGAAAATGCGCTCCAATGGATGCGGCGTACCGGTCTGCTGGGTGGTCCAATGGAGCCCACCGTCATTCGTGTAGATTACCCTGCCCTCCGCGCCTACGGCCCAACCTTCCATCGCGTCGAGGAATTTGACGTCGTAGAGATCCGTTGCAACGCCTGAACTCTGCATTTGCCACGTACGGCCGCCGTTGGCCGTTCGATAAATCGCGCCGCCACTACCGACGGCCCAACCTAAACGATTGTCGACAAACGAGGTCGCAGAAAACCTGACAGCGTCTTGAATAGCCTGCGGAAGCTTCGAGACATTCCACGTATCGCCGCCATCAGCCGTTTGGATTATTGTCGCGCCTGCACCGACTAACCATCCGCGGTCGTCGTCGACGAAGATGCCGCCCAGGAGTAAATGCCGCGTCGGAGAGGTTAGGTGATCCCAGTTTGCACCGCCGTCGCGCGTGGTAAAAATCGATCCAGCTTCACCGAAGGCCCAACCACGACCACCGCGCGTGAAGATTGCTCGCAGAAGTACGATGTCAATATCGATTCCCTTAATGTCGATTCGCTTCCAATGTTCGCCGCCATCTGTGGTTTGCATCAGGTATGCTCGCGGCTCTAGCTTTTCTTTGAGCTCGTAGACATTCCTCTCGCAAACGAGCCAACCATTCTTTTCGTCAGCGAAGTAGATGTCGCGCAACACGTCCGTCGTGCCTGCCCCTTTCTGCTGCCAGGTCGTACCGCCGTCGGATGTAGTGAGGAGCGTTCCCTTGCTTCCGACGATCCAACCACGGTTCTGGTCCAGGAAGAAAACACCATGAAGCCAGGCCATCGTTCCTAACGACTGCTTGGCCCATGCGGGAGTTTGAGCGATGGTCTGGACGGAGGTAGTCAGGAGCAGGAGCAGAAGGCAGGCGCAGGAAAAGCTGAAGGTTTTTATGCGGTGAATAGAATTCATGACAAACTACTCGTTGGGTGCTCCCGTCCGCTGCTCCTGCTCGTGCTTGCTGCTCCTGCTCCTGCTTTTCTTTTACCAGCCGCCTGTAAAGATGCGCGCGAAACTAAGTACTGACGTTAAGCTCATGATCTTCTGGAAGGTTTTGAACTTGTTGCCAGGAACAACTATCTGGTCGCCGGGAACCAAATAGGTGTTGTCTGCAGCTTGACCTTTGTAGATGTGAGAGACGTTTACAGCGATCGGCTGCAACATGCCATCTGCCTGGCGCCTGAGCACGACCACTTTGCTTCTGTCACCCGTCTGAAGCACTCCGCCCGCTTCGGCGATTGCTTCGGTAACGGTCATCCGGTGGCTCATCAGTCGAATGCCTGGTTGGGCCACATCGCCAATGATGCTGTAGCGGTACGAGGCTGCTTTGTCGAGCGAAACCGTCACTTGCGGATCGATGATGTATTCGTCGTAACGCTTCTTGATCTCTTCTGCCACCTGCTCGACGGTTTTTCCATTTACAAAAATGCCGCCGGGAATCAATGCCAGAGCAACACGGCCGCTGGGAGGAATTGTAATCGCGCCGCGCGAATACCTCTCCTGGCCGAACACGTTAACGGAGATAACGTCCTCTGGACCAAGGCGGTAGGTGTTGAAGAAATTGTTGTAGTAGGGAACAACTGCCGCTTCTTCAGACATCTGCTCCTGGCGATTAGCCTGCGCATCCTGCGGCACGTCCGTGGGAGTGCGATTAGTATCGTCAGGCTCAAGTCGATCGCCTGCCGGGGTGACCACCGGCTTCTTAGGCTTCTTGTCTTTGTCGTCCTGCGCCGGCGTGGTAGTGCGTTGCCGTGTTTTTTGCGGGTCGTTTTGTGACTGCGCTGAAACAACGAGCGCTTGACCAGCAAGCAAGAATGTAAGCAATAGCACCGTTAGTGTGTTGTTCCGCTTCATCTCCAAACCTCCAAAACTACTTTCTTTATTGAGCACCGCGCCCGAACAGAATGATCTTGATCGTTTCGAACATAATGATCGCGTCAAGGGTCAAACTCTGATTCTTGATGTAGAACAGATCGTACTGAAGCTTTTGGCGCGCATCCTCGATTGACGCTCCATAGGGATATTTGATTTGCGCCCAGCCCGTGAGACCTGGCTCGATCAGGTGGCGCTGTTCGTAATAAGCAATCTCGTCGGCGAGTTGGGCGACGAAGTGCGGCCGCTCCGGACGTGGACCAACAAAGTTCATTTCACCCTTCAGGATGTTCCAGAACTGCGGGATCTCGTCGACACGTGTTTTACGCAACACACGACCTACGCGTGTTGTCCGGTCATCGTCTTTACTGGCCCAAACTGGTCCTTCCTTCTCCGCGTCTACTCTCATCGAACGGAATTTCGTCAGGACGAAGGTGCGCCCGTTCTTGCCGACTCTTTCCTGCTTGTAGAACACCGGACCACGTGAATCGATTTTCACCAGGATGGCCGCGACAATAACGAGTGGTAGAGAAACAACGAGGCCAATAAGTGCAACAAAGCGGTGGGCAGCAGTTCGTGTAACCGTCGACAACTTGGTCTGTCGCCCGCGTCCAGTGAATATTAGCCACGACGGTCTGATCATATTCAGTGAAACGCGACCGGTTATTCGTTCATAAAACGAAGCGCCTTCTTCGATCGAGACTTCACCCGACAAGCTCAACTGCAGAAGTTTATCGGTCGGCAATTGCCCTCGCCGTTCACCCATTGCGACAACGATTCGGTCGATGCCTTCACGTTTGACTATGTCACCGAGTTGTTCAGTCAAACCTATCACCCGGGGATTTATTAAACTCTTCCCCAGCAACTCAGAATCAGTACCTACAAACCCGACGATTCGATACCCGGCATCAGGTCGATTCAGTACTTCGCGGGCAAGCTCAACTGCCAGTTTGCCGGAACCGACTATTAGAATTCGCTGACCGAAATCCGGGTGACCCAGGAACCAATGAATCGACACACGCCAACCCACCATTAAGCTGAGCGCGAGCGGCAATGCGATCAAAGAGATGCTGCGGCCCAGCATCAGTGGCGGATATGCATAGAACGATAGGGCCAACGCGACCCACGCCAAGCCGAGAGCTTGTATCAAACGCAGGACCAACTCTCGCCGGTCGTGCATGACGACAAAATCGTAAAGGTCGAAAAGATAAAAAGCGGCGAGACAGAAGAATGTTACAAGTGCCGCTTTCCAGTAACCGAATTTTGTGATCAGCTCATACGCGGCCCGGTCGGTTTCGCCAGTGCGTAGATAGACAGCGCCGACAATTGACCCGAAGATAAGTCCTGCTTCGGCCAATATCAGAAGAACAGTTCGTCCATTGAGTCGCGAGACTCTCAATTGACCGTCGCCACCTCCTGTTCAGGTTCGCGGGGTAATTGTTTCGGTTCGTGATTTTTCAGACCGCGATCCCGGCTGTAGTAACGATGCTGGTAGTAGTACGACGTTGGATCGGGTTGTTCATCAGCGCGATTGAGAATCACGCCTAACATACGCTCGCGGGGAATTTGTTCGAGCAGTTTGTCCACGACTGAGTAGCGAGTCTTTCCTGCACGAACAACTAACAGCGCAGCATCCGCGCGCGCCATGAGGACGCTCGCATCAGTGAAGACTCCGAGCGGTGGCGCATCGATGATGATGAAGTCGAACATGCGCCTGACTTCCGTCAAAATCCGCGCGTAACTTGGACCAGATAGTAGTTCGGCAACGTCGTCTCGTGGCTTTCCGCCCGGTAAGAGATACAAACCGGCGGGATCCAGACGGACTATCGCTTCTTCCAAAGGTATTTGGCCGCCCAACACTTCCGATAATCCAACAGGAGCATCAATTCCGAGATAGTCGGTCGCGCAGGGTTGTCGGAGGTCACTATCGATGATCAGCGCTCGGACTCCTTCGGTTTGCGCCAACAGCCAGGCGAGATTGAGCGCGCTCAACGTCTTGCCTTCGGCAACGCCGGCGCTTGTCACGACGAAAGCGCGCATCTGTAATCGATCGGCGGCCTGCAAAATTCTGGTTCGCAGGGAACGGAATTGTTCAGCGTATGCCGAACGAGGCTGAGTGACCGCCACCATATGAGGTTCGACGCGTGTGGCGGAAATGTCGTAAGTGACACATCGCGCCGCACGCGTCGCCCCGGCAGCGTCCAAAGTTGCCCCAGCATCACGCGAAGCTATTCCGCCGGGGAGTGCCGACCCGTCGGGTACATCCGCAGTGTGCGCAGTGGACGCTGAACTTCGCACCGTATCGATAGGCTTGGCCAGGATTGAAGAATTCGCGAATAACTGTTCTTCAATGTCCTGCGCCGACGGCAAACTCGAGTGATTTGAGTTTGCGCTACGGTGCTGTGAATTTGGTGGTTGACGCTTTACGCCAGCAGGTTTTTCGGTCGCGCTGGATCGTCTTATTGCATCGAAAACTCTTCCCATTCGATTAATTCTCCTTAACAGATGCCTCTAACTTCTGCTCAGCCGGTTTGTTCCAGGGGGATGGGCTCCAACGTTTTTGCATCGTTCTCGTTAGTGCTGTTTCCCGCTGACCAAAGCTCAGCACGGTTTGCGGCAGAGAAGATTGGCGCTGGTGCAACTCGTTCTTCACCAGCCTGCATGCCGCGATCGCTGCGCGGCAGCATGTCGAACGTTTCAGCGACTTCTTCAATGATTCCCGAATCGATGATCGATTCACCGGCGGCATAACCTGCAAGCAACGCGTTGTCGCAAAGGTTATTGATATTGCGCGGTATCCCTTCAGAACAACGGAAGATGTAATCAATCGCGGCCGGGGAGAAGACGTCAGTGCGCACCGCACCAGCGACTAGCAGTCGTGAAGTGATATAGCGATCTGTTTCTTCTACGTTCGGCAACGCCTTGATCACGCACCGCAGTGCGATTCTTTGTTTCAACTGGCGCAAGTCAGGATTATTCAAAACTTCTCGCAACTCCGGCTGACCTGTCAGTACGATCTGCAACTGTTTCGCTGTATCCGATTCAAAATTGGAAAGTAGCCTGATCTCCTCGAGTACGTGCGGCGATAATCCCTGTGCTTCGTCGATGATCAAAACAGTTCGGAGTCCACGTGAATGACGCGACTCAAGAGCTCGACCGAGTTCCAGAAGCAATTCGGATTTTGTCTCCCACTTCTGCACGTCCAGGAGCGTTGCGACGTGCTGATAAAACTCTGCAACCGACAAGCGGGGATTAAAGATGTAAGCAACCAACACTGTTCGATCGAGACGCTGCATCATCCAACGCAAGATTGTTGTCTTGCCCGTACCGACTTCACCTGTGACAACCACTAGTCCCTTGCCACTCTCAATTCCGTAATGCAGGTTTGCCATTACTTCTGTGTGCGAAGGCGTGAAGTAAATGAAGCGCGGATCGGGTGTCAGCGCGAAAGGTAATTCTTTTAGCCCGTAGAATTCTGCGTACACTCTAATAACCCTCCAGTCCGAACACTCGAATTAGGACCGTCCAGACGACTGCATCAGCAATTCAAAGACGTGCGTTAGCTTAAGGAACAACGCCAACACAGGAATACTCACGATAGTGACTACCATGCCTGCCGCCAGCAGTAGCCGACGCATTCTGGGCCGCGCGCGCGCTTCCTGTGGCGTCAACAGTTCAGGAACAGAAACCAAAACTGGGAGCCCTGTGTAATGGCGAGCATCCTCACTACTTTGAATTGTCAATAACCGGGGGATTTCAAATATGCCTGCGAGAAGAAGCCCAACCCCTAATCCAACAGCTAGACCAATGGCGGAAAGCATCAGCCTCTTGGGAGCAACTGGTTTCGAAGGAAGGTTTGCAGGGTCGATGACTTCAATGCCTTCGCCTTGTTGTTGGGTGGCTGCTTCGTTCCCTAACGCAATCCTCTGTTGCTGCAAGAGCAGCTGGTCGTATGCAGTTTTCTTGGTCTGATAATCGCGTTCAATTGCGCCCAGCGCCACTTCCGCACCAGGGACGTTGTTGATCCTCGTGATGATGTCGCCAATCGCTTTTTCGTTATCAGCCAATGCCTTCTGCTGACGCTTGATTTCGCCGTCGACCATCTTGACTTCTTCTGTCAGACCAGCGACGCCCAGATCAGGACGGTTCGCAAGCTTCTCCTGCTTCAGTTTGATCTTCTCTTTCCACTCGGCGATCATCTGGTCCATTTCCTTGGTAATGCCGTCGAGCTGGGCCTGTTTGGCAAGAACATCCGGATGCTTCGGTTTGTAAGTCGCAAGCAGCTGTTGCATCTCAGCTTCCAAATCCGCTTTGCGCTTCGCCAGTTCTGCCCATGCGAGGGTTGTTTTTGGATCGGTCGTATTCTCGGCTAGATCATCTCTCGTTTGTTCCGACTGTTTTTTCACCAGCGTTAACTGAGTTTGCAGAGCTGATCTCCTGTCCTGCAAACGACCTGTTTCCGACATTAGCGCCTTCTGCTGCTCTCTTAAGCCGGTTAGCTGGCTAACAAGTGCTGAAGCCTCTGACGGCAAATTCCCGACGTTCGATTGCATAAACTCCAGCCGTTGTTTGTCGACGGCGTCGAGTTCCTGCTTGGTCTGTAGTACCTGCTGATCGATAAACTGTCTCGCTGACGCTGTTGAGGTGACAGTGTTCTTCGTTTGCTCGTCGATGTACTTGCTCGCGAGCTCAGCGGTGACAGCCTGAGTCGTTTTCGGATTGCGTCCGCGATATCTGATATTGAATCCATTCGTGATGTCGTTGCGGCTTGTGTTCACCTCAACCTTAATATCGTTGCGCATCGAATCGATTACTGATTCTATCGGTTCTCCGCGACCACGTTCGCTTGCGTAGAGGTCGTACTTGAGAACCAGTGGCTCAAGCGAACTGCGGCTGCTAACAACCTGCGCGATGCTCGTTAACTGCCGCGTCAAACTATCCTCGGTGACCGTCGGAACGACAGAGTTAGGAAGGGTCGATGGCTTCACCACAATCAGAGTCTCTGACTCGTAAATGTTCGGAAGTCGATACACGACCCATGACACCGCCGCCGTAATGGCAATCACTGGTAGGATGATGAGCCACTTTCGTCGGCTCAAAATCTTGAGATATTCACTTGGGGTACGCTGGCGAAATTCAACGCTCATCACAACACTCCTAATTTCGTGATCCAATCAATAACAAACGGTCGTCGATCACTTGTTACAAAGTAGCAAGAACCTTTCGTGCCTCATCGGCATCAGCAAGGGGCGATTTATCACTTAGCTTGAGAGCGGCTTCCAATTCGCGACGCGCTCCGGGGTTATCACCTTTGGCTTTCAGCGCCATGCCGAGGTGGAAATGATAAGTCGCGCTTGGAGACACGTTCGCGGCACGCGCTGCGGTTTCATCAACCTTCACAGCTTTCTGTAGTTGCTCAATTGCAGCGCTGTGCAATCCCTTTTTGTAATAGACCCACCCGAGGGTATCGATAAACCCGGCGACGTTCGGATTCTTCTGAACTACACCCTGGGCCAGGCGCACCGCCTCGTCGATATTTCCCTTACCGTCTACCGCATATAACCACGCGAGGTTGTTGGCAGCGATTACCGAGTTCTGATCTCTCTCGAGTGCTTTGCGATAATTTTCTGCCGCCACGTCATAGTTTTTGCGGGCGTACTCAAGCATCCCAATCAACGTGTAGGCCATGGAGTTGTCAGGACGCACTGCCACAATCTTCTGGTACTCTGCAATTGCTCTTTCTTCCTGGCGTGAGTTTATGAAGAGTGCGCCTAAGGCTGAGTAAGCAGCAATGTAATTAGGATCCAGTTCCAGCGTCTTGCGAAACTCTGCCTCAGCGCCTTGCACGTCGTGCTGGTAACTGTAGATTTGGGCCTTCAGAAAATGGAGGGGTGCCTTGTTGGGATTTGCACTCAGTACCTCATCAAGACGGGCACGAGCCTTGTCGATTTCCTGGTTTTGCGCATAAAGATTGATAAGCCCGTTCAGCGCGTTGAAATTCGTGTTGTCGATTTTCAAAGCACCTTCAAAGAAGCCCATCGCTTCGTCGCGCTTGTTCTCTGAAAGGGACAGCGAAGCGAGACTGTTGTAAACCTCTGGGTCGTTCGGTGCAGCTTCTTTAGCCGCCTCGAAGTCCTGTCGGGCCGCTGCTGCATTGTGGAGTTGAAGGTTCGCAGTGCCCCGGGCCAAATAGGTTCTCTGTTTAAGTTCCGCGAGTAGCTGCGGCGAGTTGTCAGAATCTGGCGCTGCCTTGTTAAGACGTTCCAGCAGATCACTGGCCTGCGTGATCGCCGACTTCGGATCGTTAGCCGCGAGGTTGATTTGCACTTGCATCAACTTAGCTGGCAGGTAGTCTGGATATGTCCGTTCAAGATCCGCCGCGTGACTCCGAGCCTGGTCGATCAAACCCAATGAGAAATTGGTTTGGGCGATAAAATACATCCCAGCTCGCGAGTTCGGATCCTGATTTAAAACCTCGTTCAGGTCTTCGATCGCCGCTTTTAATCCTTCCGGCGTTCCGCCGATTGAGCGTACGCGTGCGCGAAGCAGTAGGGCCTGGCGATCCTTGGGATCCTTTTTCAACAACTCACCGATTTGTGCGTTGGCGTTCTGGATGTCGCCATGCATCAGAAAGATTTCACCCAGACGATATCGGCCCTGTATGAAGTCAGGCGACTTCGCCAGCACGTCCTGATAAATTTTTATCGCGTCGTCGTAACGATTGATCGCTGAATAAAAGTCAGCAAGAACTACCGGACCCTCAGGTTTGCTCTTATCAAGATCGGCGAGTGCTTTATAGGCCTCTTCAGCCTTATCCATTCGTCTGTTGACGTAGTAATAACTCGCCAACACAAAGCGAGCTTGTCGATCCGTTGGACCAACTTCGACGGCCTTCACTAATTCGGCCTC
The DNA here is from genome assembly GCA_046765655.1 of Acidobacteriota bacterium. Lineage (GTDB taxonomy): Bacteria > Acidobacteriota > Blastocatellia > Pyrinomonadales > Pyrinomonadaceae > PSRF01. The sequence goes on along the minus strand of JBKPMX010000145.1, from coordinate 6,189 downwards.
ACCCTCTTGTCCCCGGTTAATCTGGATCAAGAACGTGCCGAATTCTGTGTGGGCGATCGATGAGTTGGAATTAATCGAAATGGCTTTGTGAAATAACTCTTCGGCTTTAGCCACATCCTTTGTGGCAACGTAGAACTTAGCCATGCTGAGATACGACTCAACCCTGTTGGGATCGATTTGAATCGCAGCGTTCAACTCTGCGAGAGCCTTGTCTTTTTGATTCTGAGCAAAGAAAACGCTACCCATCAGGATGTGACCCTCGATGTTGTTAGGATCCTTTGCCAGAACTTCTTTCGCGAGACGTTCAGCTTCACTAATGAATTCGGGTTTGCCGCGAGCGCTGAGTAGATAGTAGTTTCCGAGTTTGTTGCGAGCGTCCACATTCGAAGCGTCCAAAGTGATGGTCTTCCGCAATTCGTCGTGCATCTCGGGAATACGCAGTAACCCTTCGTATGCGCGCGCTAAACCCCAGTGAGCGGGAGCAGAGTTTTCGTCAATCTGGACTGCGTTGCGAAACTCCAGTGAAGCTTCCTGAAACTTTCCATCCTTCAGGTAGGCTTCGCCGCGTTTTATGTGTTCAGCTTTGGCTTTCTCAGGATTTGTGCAGCCGCTCAGTGCAATGACCGCTGCAAAAACTAGGCAGACAAGGGCGGGTAAAAAAAGGTATCGACGGCACTCGCGTTTCATTTGTTCTTACTCCATTTTTGCCGGCCACCCGCATTAGTTCGCGTTGGCTGGCGATGTTTTCTGCTGCAGCCATCGAGGGCGGGCAAATGCCTCACGATGTTGCTACTCTTTACAATAGCGTTAATTCGAGTCAGTTTTCCGAAACTGACGCGAACTAATTTGGTACAAACTCCGGAATTTGTTCCGCGATCTTTCCCGCCAACTCGGCAGCTGCATCCTGCGAAACTGCGTTCGAGTTACCAATTGGGACGGTGACTCTAATCATTGCTCCGTCGGACCGTCGCAGTCTCACGCTATCGATGACGGTATATATCTTCCCCCAGTATTCGCTCGCGACAGTGCGACCGCGGCCCTGATACCAGTAGATCATTACTGTTCGCTGGCCGCCGTTTTGGATCACATACTGATTCGCCACGAATGAGTGACCCTGCGGAGTAGTAATCGTCTTCTTCGCAGGTTCCGTTAAGGTCCATCCAGAACCAGGCAAGCAATTCAAGGGACTGTGATAGGTCGCGCCATCGCGTTGACTCGCGTAATAGCCGACGTAAAGATTCGCAAACAACCCATCATTTCGGCGGTAATCGCGCAATAGATAATCACTCGCGCGCAAAACTTTCATCGTTGGTTCATCGAGTTGTGTGTCGGAACCCGACCGCGTCCAGTTGCCTATCTGCTCGGGAAAACTCTTCAGCGGTTTGCGATCGACATGCGCCTCGCCGAGATATGCCCAGCTGTTTATAAGTAAACCACCCAGCACTATTGCCACGAATGCGATCGCAAAACGGAACGACGATTTCATGATTCAGCCTCCTTTACGGAGATTGCCTGGGCCGGATTTGGCCTGCCGATTTCACGTGTCGTCGTCTCTTTCGTTTCGCTTGACCTTTCGCTGTTGCTCGCTTGTGGCTTGAACCGATCAAGGAGCCAGCCGACTGCAAACAGAAGCAGGAATGCCACAATGTAAACAGCCCAACCAGAAAACGAATGGAAAAACCCGTCTGCGACTTGCGTGCCATAGTAGTGCGATAGAACGCCCGTGCCGCTCACTCGCGCCGCGTTTGTCAGAATCGCGATCGGCACCGCTGAAACAACCAGGATGGTCGAACGCCAAAAGCCATAGGTCCGCAGGAACGAAAAGCGCCCCTTGGATCCATCCACATGTTGTGAAGGCGGATGAGTGAAATAAGCGAATACACACGCGAGCGTAATTAACGTCATCAATGATCGAATTCCGCTGCAGGCTTCAACTACTTCAAGCTTTCTAGTCTCGAACGAGTTCAGCGGCTTCAGCTCAATAATATTTCCCTGGCGAAGAACTGGAATTCCAAGAACAGTCATGGACCAAACGGCGCAACGCGAAGCGAAGAGCTGCAAGGGGAAAGCGATACGGTTAAAGATGATTGCTGGAATCGGAAGTGCCAGAAAAAGCAGGACAAGCGGAACGAACATCAACCGCAGGAGCCGACTGCCGAAAAAATAGAGTAACAACCCGATAATAATTAGGAGCAACGACAGACGTTGCGTATAAAGCTCAGCGCCAGCCACACCCGCCCAGAGAGCAAACAACGCAAAGGCAATCACCAGCGCGCCCCACAACGAGCTCGGGCGCGGGGATTCGGCCGTCAATTCATCGCGTTGGAGCCAAAGGATGTAACCGATTACGAAGGGAATCAGGAGGCCGTGGGAATAATTCTCGTCGAACCACCAGTCGTTGCCGAGCTTCACGAGAACCGTGACGTAGGTAAAAATGACAGCGAAAGTGATGGCGAGGGCTCGCCAAAGGCTCTTGGCCGGGACACTCATTCCGGACGTTCCTTGTGAATTCCCGCAGGAAAAGGGCAATTTCCCCTGCGAAAACACCTAATACTTAGATTCGACTGCGTCAAAGCTTAGCGTAAGTCGGCGGCTGTGACAAATACAAAAGCCGGACTCTACCGTAATGAGAAACGACTAAAGCATCGCCGTTCCCAGTTTTTTCTCGTATCCGCTGTTTGAGCGAACTGAGGGGCGTTTGGGCACAAAAAAGGACCCCGCTAGAGCGGGGTCCCTTGAGCGACGAGAGCAAACAAAACCTTACTGAACTACGATTCCCATCGTGTTACTCCGCACGTTGCCAACGAGGATCGTTAACTGCACGTTGCCCGCTCCGCGCAACTCGGGAAGAAGAACCACGTTGATCTGGTCCAAGCCGGCAATCGATCCCTGTGGTCCAGCGTATTCGGCCTGCAATAGGTAGGACCTTCCGTCAGCCAGTCGAGCTTCTACCAGAATCTCCTCAGCAACATTCTGGAGAATGCGACCGTCGCCCAACACAACATCGTTATTGGTGCTAACGTTCGGGATACCCGTACTGATTCCAGATGCCCAGATCGAAATCCGTGACTTGCCATCCAAATTGAAGAACCCACTGTTGACTGTCGAAATTGCTGATTGAAAACCAACAGCATCGAGGACCGCTCCGCGATCGACGGGATCGCCTGACCACCTGAATATGAACGGATTGAGTCCGCTGATCGCGGCCGTAGTATGAGCGACATAACCGTCACGTGACGTAACCGCAATGTCTCCCAATCCGCCCGATAAACCGAAGGGTACCGTGAAAACAATTTCGTTTGGCGCAATCGCACTTACCAGAGCCGGCTTACCATTAATACTCACACTTAGCCCAGACAATTCATACACACCGACCGGCGAGACAATCGTTTGGGTTGCGAAAGGAGTTGAGGTAGAGACTACGAGTCGCGCTGTACTATTGGCCGATAGCATAAGTCCGGTGGGCGCCACAGCGCTAGCCGTCGGCTGAGTAATAACAACATCCGGCGAGGCGTTTACGTGGCTTGCATGGACCAACGTTGAGTTAGAAATTGCGTTGTTGACCATGAGATCCTCGCAGATACTCAAGTAAGCGTCGATTTTGTCTAACCGATCATCGACTGCGGAAGATGCTGACTGTTTAGCAAGAGCCGCACTTGAACGCGCAAGCGTTAACGCCGCAAACAATGACCTGTCAATTGTGCTTGAAGAGTCGAACATGCTCTTCTCATCAGCGAAATCGTAGTACGACTGCTGAAGGCCGCTGACAAGATTGTCGAAACCATTTGATTGAACAAGACTGGTACTGCTCCCTGGTGACGTTAAGGTTGCCGCATTTCGTTTGTTGTTGCGAACACCGGTTAGTGACTTACTAATCTTCACTGTTACAGGATTGGATGTACCGCTGTTTCCTGCAGTGTCTCGAGCAATGGCGGTAACAGAGTGATTGCCCGATGGTCCATTGGACCAGACGATCCCGTAAGGTGCGGAGATCGACGTGCCGATAAGGGTAGCGCCATCGTAAAAATCGACCTGGGTGATGCTACCTGCTGTCGAAGAGGCGTTTGCATTAAATGAAACGCTGGCACCGTAGTTAAAGGTGAGATTGCTGATCGGAGCTGTGATGGTAACCGAGACGGACGTAGAAGTCGGAGTCGGACTAGGGGTTGGCGTCGGCGTAGGCGTAGGCGTAGGCGTAGGAGTTGGCGTTGCTCCCGAGCACGGGTCCGTAGTTCCTGTCGCAGACCATCCACTAGACCATCGATACCACTGTGTGTCGGTGCCGAATACATAAACGATGCGAGTGCAGTAAAGAATCTGAGAACCGGTGCCGCCTGTCTGTCCGCCGTTACGCAAGACAACTCCATTCGACAGCGTCCAAACATCACCGTTGCGGTCGACAATCTGATTCGCCGGTGGAACACGAGTGTTATTCGCGGATTCCGTTAATGGAGTTGGGGTGGGCGTGGCTGTCACTACCGGCGTTGGTGTTGGTGACGGCGTCGGTGTTGGTGACGGTGTAGGTGTCGGCGACGGTGTTGGCGTAGGAGTCGGTAATGCGCCATTGAGAGCAGCTGATAATGCGTCGATATCGCAACCGGGATCGGTGCCACCAGTGCCGGCACCTTTGTATGGCGAGGTAGATGCCAGCCGATAGTTGCCGTTCCTCCAATCTACAAATCCAACTGCGTCGAGGCTACTCGGAGCGTAATTACCCGCCGGATATATCGATTCAATGTTCGAAGGTGCGTTGACTTCCTTTGCGATCACATTGGCGCTAACAAAACTGTTGGGGAAGTAATAAGCGATTGAGTCATTTCCGATTCCGTGGCCACTTCCAATAATGCCGTACTGGTTGTGCCGAGAAATGTTATTGCGAAAGATAAACCCGGTACTCGGTGCGTAGTCCGAGGAGACCATGTTGCCAGTATGAAACGCTGTGTTGTTCTCTATAGTGACGGAATCAGCGCCATTCGTTATGGTAAGAAACACCCCACTGCTACCGAACCTTGGACCATCGACTTCGAACACGTTATTCGCGACACGCAATCGACGCAGCCGAACATCGGTCGGCGCGGGTGCCTGATCCGCACCAAGGATGTTCGCTCCGGCCCCCGTGCTTCGAATGATGTTATTGGTAAATTGCACATCCTCTATCAAGGCCCAAGTTCCTGAATCGCTGGGACGCGGCGTAAATTGAATCGCCCATCCAGCTTGGGCGTCCGTCCAATTACCTTCAAAAACATTGCCATTGACGGTGACATTTTTCGCATTCTTTAATTCGAAAAGATTCTTAACGGACCAGTGAATGCCACCATATGAAGGATCGTTGACATACCATGAAAACGACTTCCAAACGTAGTTGCCACGAAACTCCACCCCAGTGGGCGTGAGGTTAGGAATCGACGCCGGAGATCCACCGAGCATGAAATTCTCACCAGCACCGCTGAGAGAGTTGTTGATGATGTGATAGTTTCCCCCACCATTCCATCCGCCGATAGCCTGCGAATCGTATCCCCGTCCATGACATTCAGTAAGCCATGAATTAGTGACATCTGTGTTCGAGGAGTTCAATGCTAAGCAACGCTGCATTTCCTGAGAGGTGTCAGCATGTAACCATGATTTATCGACGACGAAGTCATGTGGCATTTCCGCTAACGTATCTTGAGAGGTTCCCGAAACGCCTAATTCTAAAATTCGCGTTCCCTGCCCGGCAGGAGGCATCAGATTCAACCCCAAAAACTTATAGTGATGCGAACCTGGAGAAGCGGCAAAAACAGGCTCAGTACTATATAGGGATTTAACGCGGGGCATCAGACTGACGACAGTCGATGAGGGCGTCTTTGAGTAAAAATCTCTGACGGGAATTTCTTCGTAACGGGATGACTTGATAACAATGTAATCAGAACCGGCCTTATTCGGAAGGATGCAGCTACAGCTGTAATCTGCATCAGCTTGGAGCACAATTGTGTCGCCCGGTTGAGCCGCGTCGATTGCCGCCTGCAGGCTGCCCCCGACTGGTACAGTTATCGTTGCTGCTTTGGTAGTGGCCCCGAAAGAAATTGCGATTATTAAGACGAATAACCCGATGGAGAATTGAATTAACGTTCTACCGACTCGAACGCCATTAGACATTGGGGAACCTCCGCTGAACTGGACGACCCAGGGCCGTCGTCTTTGGATATGAAC
>JBKPMX010000144.1:0-21051 GCA_046765655.1 Acidobacteriota bacterium | reverse complement strand
GCAGTGTCTGAAAAAGGAGCTTTGACGATAACGGTACTCGTGTCGGCAATCGTGACCAACTTGCCTCCGGCAGACGCAAACTCGCCCTCATACTGAAATTGATCCGTGACGATGCCGGTGATCGGCGATCGAATCGTTGCGTAACTCAGTTGCGCATCGAGCGTTGCGACTCTTTGCTCCGCTTGAGCTGTTCGTGCGGCGGCGAGAGCACGATCATTCGGATTAAGTGATCGCGATCGCAGAGCTACAGTCTGTTCTTCGAGTCGCAATTCATCTTCGGCTGTCGTCAATTCGAGTTGAGACGCTTCCAACTCTTTCTTCGAGATCCCGCCGCGGTCATACAGACCACGCCGCCGTTCGTAAGTGGCGCGGGCGTTGTTGACCTTCGCGCGCGCATCAGCTAACGCCTTCTGATCTTCAGCATTTGTCTTCGGAATCGTGCCAGTGACGAGACTGCGTTCATTCGCTCGTGCCTCGTTCAGGGCCGCAACAGCCTCGGATCGCTGCGCCTGAAGATCCTTCGACTCGAGGGTTGCGATTACTTCACCAGCGCGGACGACTTTGTTCTTCAGAAGCGTCATCTTCTTTATCTGCGCACTAATCTTTGCAGCAAGATCAGCCTTTTCGCGTGGCCAGATGGTTCCGACTGCTGAAATCTGAGCCGCGATACTGTCCTTTTCCGCCTTGGCTACTTTGACGCTTACCGTCGGTGTTACTTCCTTCTCAACTTCCGATGAACTCCTTAGTCGCCAAATAATGAGGACGACTACGACTAGTGCGACCAGAGACACTGCCGCGATTCCGACAATTAGATCGCGCCGGCGAGAAGAAGAGCCTCCAGTTGTTTCAACAGAAACGTGTTCGGTCTTGGGCTTCTCAGGTTCTTCGCTCATGTTCCGGTTCTCACTCAGATCATCATTGGCCAGTTGCGAGGCGTAAACGTGCAAACGAAGTTCGATAATCGAAAATCGCCTGGTAAAGAGCGCTCCGTTGTTCCACAAGTGTGGTTTGCGCGTCGGTCACTTCTACGATCTGTGCTTCGCCGGCGCGATAGCGCGCGATTGACGCGGCGAGATTATCTTGCGCTTTAATGAAGCCTTCGCGTGCCAAAGCAATCCTCGCCGTCGCGCTCGCCGCCTGCGCCCGTGCTGCATAGAACTGCTCGGTGAATCCACGTAACGCCAGAGTTCGTTCGTTCTCGGCAAGCTGAACACGCAACCTCGCTTGTTGCTCGCGACTCTTTGTCGCGCCCCAATCAAAGATTGGAATAGAAAAACTGATACCGGCGGCAACGCCCGTGTGTTCTTTTAGACGCGCAGATTTCATCGAATCGGTATCGAACCCGCCATTGATCGAATACGACAGAGAAGGTAAGCGATCGGCGCGCGCGATCTTGATGTCTTGGCGTGCCGCTTCAATTTGTTGCTCGAACTGAATGAACTCAGGCCGGCGGGAAACATCGTCCGCTCTGAAGTGCTCATATTCGGTAACGACTGGCGGGCCCGACTCCAGATCCGCTGCAGTTACTGGCCTGCTGAAGTCATAGCCTACAAGTACCCGTAAAGCCCCGGCTGCTACCTGTTCGTTTACGCGAGCCTTCTCGAGTTCATTGCGACGTGTGAGTGTTTGCAGATGTGCGCGGGTAACATCGATCGAAGCCACCTCGCCTCCACTCAAGAGCAGTGACGTAATGCGTTCAAACTCCTCGGCAGCGGCGAGGTTACCTTCCGCGGCGTTTCGTTCCGCATTTGCAAGGGCAAGACCATAGTAGGTTTCGATCACGGTCTGGGCCAGTGTTCTCCGAGCGGCTTCAGTCCCAGCCCGGGCCGCGGCCAACAAAGCTTTATTCCTCGCGACAGTTGCTCGCAGTCGGCCAGCGATATCGAAGTCGCCTGAGACGTTTAGCAATGCGTCGTAAACGCCGATTCCATCAGCGGAAACGAAACTTGGACCACGTGGTTCACCAGGTGGCAGGCCGAGAGCTGGCGAAGTGTAGGTATAACTTAACGGAGCGCTGATCTTCGGCAGAAAGGCGGCTTGCGCTTGCCTGAGATCTTCGGCTGCAATTTGTTCATTCAGATTTGCCGCTTGAAACGTTGAGACCTGAACATTCGCGAGGCGCAGTGCCTCATCAAGACTGATCGGAGGCGTGGTAACTGTTGGTGCTGATACCGGCGTAGGATTCGGTGAAGGCGTCGGTATTTGCGCGTGAGACGACGCGGTCCAGCACAATAGTGCTAGGAGTACCGTAAGGGGGAATACCCTCGGTTTTCGTGGCGGCATATTGGCTCAGGTGATTCTGTGCGAGTATACGCAGCCGTACCTTAATAGAAGATTAATACCAATCCCATCAACGGAAGTTGATGGATGCGTTCAGATCCTTCCTACAACACACGTCTGAAAAGAACGTGCGCGCTCGCGAATATTCTTGAGCAGCACCACTCAACGGCATTTGCGAGCGCGCAAAACCTTTCCGGACGCTTTTTTCTAGAAAGGACTTGAACGCATCCACCGACTGCCGTCGGTGGGATTGATCCATAATCAATTTCGAGGTTCGAGGATATAACCCTCACCACGGCGAGTGTGAAGTAGTTTTGTGGGACGATCGCCGTCGATCTTTTTCCGCAGCCGGTTCATGTAGACCTCGATTGTGTTAGAGAATGGATCGAAGGAGTCGTCCCAAACGTGTGCGGCGATCTCGGCGCGTGAGACCAGCTGGCCTTTGCGACGCGCCAGATACTCGAGTAGCGCATACTCTTTTGCTGTTAGTTGAACCTCCAGGTCGCCACGAAATACTCGATGGCTCCCTGAGTCGACCGTGAGGTCGTGGATTTCGAAAACGTCAGGTCTCAAGTGTGAATCACGTCTGAGGAGGGCGTGGATTCGAGCTAATAGTTCGCGAAATGAGAACGGTTTGGTTAAGTAGTCATCTGCACCGGCGTTGAATCCGGTGAGTCGATCCTCAACGGCAGCTCGTGCGGTAAGCATAAGAATCGGAGTCGTGACACCGCGACGACGCAATTCACTACAAACATCGAATCCGTTTCGCTGCGGCAACAACACATCGAGTACGACGACGTCATAATCGTTGACTGCCGTTTGATAGAGTGCAGCGTCGCCATCCTCTACGACATCAACGGCATAACTATGCTCGCGCAATCCTTTTGCGAGGACGTTCGCCATTCGCGGCTCGTCTTCTACAACGAGGATTCTCATAGACGAGCGAGTCTAAACAGGCAGCGACGATTGACACAAGCCGCGTCCGTCCCGTACCGTACAAACCACTCCGACTAACTGTGATATAAGGCAGACCCCCTTTTCCCCCTTTTTTGAAACAACGATTACTTTTAAGAGTCCAAAGGAATCCAAGTCGCCAAAGTAGCGAGTTTCACACGCGAACGACGACAAGACGCTGAATCCAAAGACGATATATCCACCACCTGTATCGTCACGTCCCCGACTTTTCAGCGATATCTCTCCCACATCAAATGGCTTCACAGCTGCGTTTGCTCCGCGGCTATGTAGCCCTGACACACATAATCGGGTGCTTTTACCCCGCGAGCCTTGCGCGCTCATTTCCGTGGTGCGGACGGAAGAAGGGGAACGGAGGAAACTATCATGTCAGGCATTTCAAAAGGGTGTATTAGCGTTCTAGTTCTTACGGTAATACTCACGCTTGGGTCCGCTGTAGCAAAGGCCGACCCGGTCACTTTTAGTACAAGCGGTACATTCACGTGCGCTGGTTGTGCTGGAAACGGGACCAATTCGGTCACTTTTCTCGGTGGGATGGGCAATGCGTTGATGATTACGTTCACAGGTCTCGGAACCACGAGCCTGAATACGCCCACGGGTTCAAGTTTTGGCGAATTTCAAACTTTCTTCAGCGGCACAGGAGTCATTGCGGCGAGTGGCACTTTCACACTCACAATCACTCAAACGGTGCCGACGGCAGGAAGCGCCAATTTTTCAGCGACCTTCAGCGGTACCTTTTCCGCAGCCAATTCTGGTACCGGAGTCGTGAACTTCACTGTAACGTCGATGACGATTGGTGGGGTAACTTACTCAATCACTAACAACCCACTGAACCTCGTGCCTCCTGCGTCAAACAACGGAATAACAACGGTCCAGGGACAGATAACTAGTACGGCGGTACCTGAGCCGGCGGGCATGTTGTTGCTCGGGACTGGCTTGGCAGGTCTCGCTGCAGTTGCTCGTCGTAAGATGAAGGGGAGTTAAGCGATACCCGGCAGCGTAGTTGCCCCAGAGTGTCAGTGATTACTTCGCGGATTGTGCAAACCGCATGACCGGGATGTGTAACATCGTTCTGCGCGATCGCCTAACAGTTTCGCCAGCACCAACCAAGCACTAAAAAACACGAGGGATCTTCGGAGGGCCGGCCGTTTTAACCCGGCGCTCTGAGGTCCCTCGTGAGTTTTAACAGGCGGAATCGGGTTACACTGGGTAGTCCTGCGTGAAGGGTTCAGATCGCGGATCACAAATGGCCCGCGCTGAATCCCATTTTTTCCTGACCTATTCAACCTCGAGGAGAATGTTTGTGGAGACCCCCTTGACCCCTTTAGAGTTTGCGCGACGCACTCGCAAACTATATCCACACCATGAAGCAGTCGTAGATCGTGACCTTCGACTGACCTATGACGAATTCTTCGATCGATGTGATCGCTGGTCTTCAGCGATGCAGACGCTGGGTGTTCGACAAGGCGATCGCGTCGCCTATATTGCGCCAAACACTCATGCCCAGCTCGAGTCTTTCTATGCTGTTCCTCAGATCGGCGCCGTCCTGGTGCCCATTAACTATCGGCTGACTTCCGACGACTTCGCTTATCTGATTAATCACAGCGGCGCAAAGATTGTGTGCGCACACTCCGAATATCTCGACGCAGTTGAACGCGTTCGCTCGGAGTTGCCGAACGTCGAAGCGTTTGTTGCACTCGAAGGAGCCAGGGAAGGTTGGCTCGATTACGAGGACCTTCTCGCCAGTGCTGCGAAAGAATTTACGCGCCCGAAGATTGCTGAAACGGATCTGTTGACGATCAACTACACGAGCGGCACTACGTCAAGGCCCAAAGGTGTGATGATTACGCATCGCAACGCTTACATAAATGTTGTAGGCACGCTCATTCACCACGCTATGACTATTGCCGATCATTATCTATGGACGCTGCCGATGTTTCATGCCAATGGTTGGACATTCGTTTGGACCGTCACCGCAGTTGGTGCGTTGCACGTCTGTCTCAGAAAGGTTGAACCGAATGCAGTTTTCGAAAGTATTGAGCGGGAGTCGGTGACGATGTTGTGCGCGGCTCCAACTGTATTAATCGGTATCGCTAACGGTCCACAAGAGCGCCGACGCCAGGCGCGCAAGGGAGTACGGATTCTAACTGCGGGCGCGCCGCCGGCGGCGGCAACTATCGAGCGTGTCGAGGGAGAATTGGGTTGGATCATTACGCAGGCGTATGGCCTTACCGAAACCTCGCCTTTCATTACAATCTGCGAATCGAGACCTGAACATGAAGGACTTTCGTGTGCCGATCGATCTGTCATCAAGGCTTGCCAGGGAGTGGAGTTACTAACATCAGGTGAGTTGTTAGTAATTGACGAGGATGGGCGCGAAGTTTCACACGATGGCCAGACGCTTGGGGAAATCGTTGTTCGCGGAAACGCTGTAATGAAGGGTTATTATGAAGATCCCAAGGCAACATCCGACGCAATGCGAGGCGGTTGGTTTCACTCTGGCGATGCAGCGGTGGTCCATCCCGATGGCTATGTTGAGATTCGCGATCGATTAAAAGACGTCATTATCAGCGGGGGCGAAAACATCTCTTCGGTAGAAGTCGAAGGTGTATTGCTACGGCACCCGGCGGTTAGTGAAGTGGCGATTGTCGGATTGCCTGACGAGCGCTGGGGTGAGGCTCCGCACGCCTTCGTTATTTTAAAAGAGGGAGCTGAGGCGACGGAAGAGGAGCTGCGAGAGTTTGCGCGCAGTCATCTCGCCCACTTCAAGGCGCCCCACAGCGTCAAGTTCCTCTCCGAATTGCCTAAGACGGCCACGGGAAAGATCCAGAAATATGCCCTGCGTGGAAGACCGGCAATTTCACGGCAGTGAGTTCGCCTTTATCGAATTTTGGACCACGTGCTGCTTCCGTTACGCCAATTTCATGCGGCACCCGTTCAATAGCATTCGGCTTGTAACTGCATGCCTCCGTTCCAGGAACGGATGTCCACTCGTCATTTTCTCCACTCAATTGGAAACATAGCGCCGGCTTTCTCAGGCGAGATCTTGATGCCCGCGAGCGACGCTGCATACGACAGTACCGGGTCAAGCTTTGCCGCGAGATCGGACGGTTTTGGCAACCTCAATTCATCAGGTATTACGCCTACATGTTCCAGACTTTTTCCATCCGCCATGATGATGTCGGCATCAGTAATGCTAGCGCCATAGAAAGCCACGGTATCAATACCAACTTCGTGGTCATACGACTTGGCTCGCATCACCGCTCCTGCTGAAACGTCACCGATCACGATTCCTCGCTTTTCTAGTTGCACGACGCGCGCGAAAAGCTCCGCGGCCGAACCGGACCGGCTATCAATGAGGACGATTAGTTTTCCCGTAAAAGCATTCGCACCACGTGTCTTCGCTATTAGTGGTTTGGTCTCCTTGCGACGCTTGATGTCGCCCAGCTTTACATCGCGATCGAAGAAGTTGGAAATCATTCTTAGCAGTGTTATCTCGAACCCACCGCCATTCCCGCGCAAATCAAGAATCACAGCATTACGCTTCTTCGCTTTCGCCACCATGTCATCGACTTTCGCTTCGTCGAGATCAAATGCCGGCATCTTCCAGAGCAGAGCGTCTTCGAGTTCGTAATAGATGTGACGGTTAAGGCGATCCTCACTTTCCTGTTTCCTTATGAGATCCATTAGATCTACACCACCGCCGCCACCACTGATATCCATAACCCGTTTGCCCTGGGTTACCTTGGCGAGCACATCGATCTGCTGTTGTTGCCCGTTAGGTTTGATCACTTCCATACGCACACCGGGTTTCGGACGCAACGCGTGATATGTGTAGAGAATCTTCCAGAGGTTCTCTCGGACTGGTCCAAAACCATCGATGGTGTAAACCTCATCACCTTCTTTCAGTCCCTTGGCTTCAGCGTCGCTGCGAGGTTTGACGGCGGTGATGTAACACTTGTCGCCGATCATTTGCATTTGCCAACCATACTCGACGGTGTACGGCTTATCGGGCGGGATGAAGTAGGTATGTGAATCGCCAAAATCGAGGAGGGCCTGGGCAATTATCCCTAACAGCTGTCCCTGAGAAGTGGCCTTGTTAATCTTCTCTTCCGCCTCTTTGAAACGCGCGTCGATATCGATCCCTCGGAAAGTCGGGTCATAGTAGTTCTTTTTGATGTCGCCCTTAATTACATTTAGCATTGTGCGGGTGCGGTCGCGATCAAAGGAGCTGGGCGGATTTTGCGCTACGACTGAGGCGATTGTTGATCCTAACACTAGAAGGACACACGAAAGGATGCGGTGGCGAATACGCATAGTCTTAGAACTCCAATTCAAGATGATAGAGCTGGTGTCTTTGGGCGAATCGAACGAGCGATCTGATAGTCGCAATAATCTAAGGATTATGACGGAGGTTGAGAAGTCGGCGACCGCAGGCCGACAAGTTCTTTTTACGTCACTCTGGGTAATTTGCGCAACTCTTTTTAGGTTCTAAACCATCGCTTCTTTGAAAGCCCCAAGGAATGTCTTCATTTCAGCGCTTGTTCCGATTGTAACGCGCATGAAATTCGGTAGAGCAGGGAACAGGCGCCCAACTTCTACGCCACGCGTGCGCAATCCATTAATAATTGGGCGGACCTCACGTCGAAGATCGATCATCATGAAGTTTGCGTGAGACGTGATGTATCGATAGCCAAGTGAGTCCAATTCCGCACAGACAGATTTCCTGACTTCTCCGTTTAGTTTGCGACCGCGAGCGACGTGATCTGCGTCTTTTATACTCGCGAGTGCGGCTACAAGCGCCATGATGTTCACGCTGTCCCACGTTTGGTGCGCTCTCATCGTGCCGATATTCGCGCTTTGAGTTATGCAATAGCCGCAGCGTAAACCTGCCATCCCGTAGATTTTCGAGAACGTCCGGGCGACGATCAGGTTTGGATAGTCCTTCACCAGTGGGATCAGACTGTCATAATCTTTGCTCTCGACGTAGTGGTGATACGCTTCATCCACTAACACCATCGTCGTCGGCGGAACCTTGGCGAGGAACGCGGACATCTCGGTTTTCGCGGTAATGCTGGCGGTTGGGTTGTTTGGGTTGCAGATATAAACAAGGCCAGCTGTTGGTTCAGTTTTGGCAGCCGCAAGCATCTTTTCCAGATCGTGGGAATAATCCTTCGTAAGATCGATCTTCACGACCTGGGCATTAGCGACGTTTGCATGACGCGCGATTGCTTCAAACGTCGGATTGGCAATCACGAGTTTCTTCTCGCGTCCGGTAAAGGCCGCAGATGATAGTTTCAAAATCTCTCCCGAGCCGTCGCCGAGAAGTATTTGCTCGGCTGGAATATTGTGCAGTCGGGCCAACTCATCCGAGAGTAGGTCGGCATACTCATCTGGATAACGCCACGCCAGACTGAATGCATCGGTCATCGCTTTTATGGCCGCAGCTGATGGTCCATATGGATTCTCATTCGAACTGAGCCGGACAACAGAGTTCCCTGAAATGGTATTGGTGGCCGAGCTCGGCAATCGGCGGTTGGCAATCGTTTCGATCGGCAATGATGCGAGGGCAGCGTACGCAGCGCCTCCACCGATCAGCTTCGAGAAACCGCGACGAGAAATGCTTGCGTTGGTCATGATGCGCCTCCGTGTGGAGAAGAGAACGGAACTATTCGTGGAGCATAGTCGTGCTCGATTCACGGGTCAACAAACAATGCCGTCAATCGCTGGTGCAGTTTTTCAACTCTCTGCGCGCCCTCAGCGTTCTCTGCGTCTCTTGCGGTTAAGTTGAGCTGTTCGGATAGATCTCCGAAAGCGAAAGTCGGGCTGTACGATATAAGACGACCATTATGAAAGGAGCACAACGACCGCAAGAGACGCTGAGAACGCGGAGGTTGCGCAGAGGAGGGATTTGGACGCGTTGGTTTTACCGCGAGGGACGCAAATTGTTGTCAGGTTGTCGTTCATCCGAAGCTGAAACGGCATCGGGGGCTGTCCAGCCAAACCGTTCACTGACTGGTGTTGTGAGTAGGAGCGTAGGCGCGTCACCGGCAGAAACCTGTTGGCCAACCAAGTGATTGCCGTCAAAACGGCAGAACTTCAGCGCTGGATTTGAATATGCCTGCTGACATACTGGACAGAATTTCATGGCTTTTTCAGGACAGGAACTAGCGGTGTCCTGTTCTACCTGTTAAGTAACGCGGAAAAGAGATGGTTCAGGGACCACCTCGCGATGAAGTTTTTGCAGTGGTTTACTAAACTCAAAGTAAACTACGGAGCTAGCGAAATGGAAAAACTGGAATTAACAAAACCGCCTGTGGCTAAGGCGCAGATGCTGATCCGCCGTCCGCCTGCGGAAGTCTTTAAAGCTTTCATCGAGCCGGAGATAACACGACGGTTTTGGTTTACGAAAAGTACCGGCCAACTCGAGGCGGGCAAGCACGTCACGTGGACATGGGAGATGTACGATGTCTCGATCGAAGTCGAGGTGAAGACCATCGAACCCAATCTTAGGATCCTGGTTGAGTGGGGCAACTACGGAGAGATGACGGAGGTGGAGTGGATCTTTGAAGCCTACGACACCGACAAAACTTACGTCACGATTACAAACTCTGGTTTTCAGGGAGATGGGGACAAGGTTGTACGCGACTCGCTTGATTCAACGGGCGGCTTCACGTGGGTGCTCGCGGGATTAAAAGCGTTGCTCGAACACGGTATTGAGCTGAACGCGATTGCAGATGCATTTCCCAAAGGTCTTGTCAGGAGTGGGAACGCTGGATGAAGAAGCGACGCGTTGAAGTCAACGATCGAATGCAATCGCATTACGTTTACTTCTGTACAGAGCCGATTGGCAAAAACTTTCACCCTGATTTTCAACCTGAATTAACGCCCAGGGAAATGCTTGAGCTCGGTGTGTTCGGTGGGAAGTACATGACTGACTGTAAAGCTGAGTTCCCCTCGTCGTGGTTTCGCAAGGCTAAACTTTCGCCCGAACGCCGCAATGAGAAGTTAAACTACTTTCGCGTGAATGCTTCTGTCCCACTCTCCGTCTGGCGAAAAAAGGGTTGGATTTACCACGAGGACCCGCGCGGATGGTTTCAATGGTATTGCCGCTATTACATGGGACGGCGATGTCCGGACGATGAAAGGCAAATCAAACGCTGGCGGGCGATCAGGCGACATGTGGCCCAACTGAAACAGAATTGTCCGCCGGGCGAATCGGAGTGCAGGCCTCGGCAGCGACAAGCATTACTCCATTGGGCCTACGATTCACGAAAGATCTAGTGTCGAACCGCAACCAATCAATGCGTAACTGGCAGCCTCCGGAACACTGGATGAGGATCACCACCATTGATATGCACACTGGTGGAGAACCATTGCGCATCATCATCGATGGTCTGCCTCCGCTTCCCGGACATACGGTGCTCGAGAAGCGTCGTTACTTTCGCGAACACTACGATCATATTCGCAAAGGCTTGATGTGGGAACCGCGCGGCCATGCAGATATGTACGGGGCTGTGATCACTCCTTCGGCTGTCGCGGATTTCGATGTTTTCTTTCTACACAACGAAGGTTACAGCACGATGTGTGGCCATGCGATCATTGCGTTGACAAAGTTCGTTATCGACAGTGGTCTAGTTAGTAAAACCAGCGTTACGTTCACCGTGCCTGCTGGTCGGATTGACGCCACCGCCAGTGTTGAAGACGGAAAAGTAAGGGACGCCGCTTTTACTAATGTGCCGTCGTTTGTTTACTTGCGCCAACAAGAGGTCGCCGTTCCCAATATCGGCAGTGTCACGTTTGATGTCGCTTATGGTGGGGCTTTCTACGCATTCGTCGAAGCGAGTGATATTGGCTTGACGCTCAAGGCTAAACACTTCGATCGGATCATTGATTATGGACGTCGCATCAAGCATGCGGTGATGGACCAGTTTCCGATTCAACATCCGTTTGAAGAAGACCTGAGTTTTCTGTACGGAACAATATTCACTGGCCCGGCGGTGCAGCCCGGCCATCACAGTCGCAACGTTTGCATCTTCGCAGAGGGAGAGCTGGATCGATCTTCAACCGGTAGCGGCGTCAGCGCTAGAGCTGCATTGCACCATGCTAGAGGCGAACTTCAGATGAATGAGAAGATTATTATCGAGAGTATTGTCGGAAGCACGATGACAGTTGAGATTGTTGAGTTGACGAAGTTTGGTTCCTACGACTCGGTCATTCCAAAAGTCAGTGGAACTGCTTCATTCACAGGCCGGCACGAATTCTATTTTGATCCGGAGGATCCGTTTAGGGAGGGATTCATCTTTCGGTAGTCGTATTCAGTACCATTCGCGGTAGCGGATGGCCAAGACTCAACATACGCTACGCAGTCGCTGTTTCTTGAATGTTGGCCATCCGCTAACGCGAATGGTACTGAATACGACTCGGCTTCACGACCCTACTTCACATATTCCCAATGCCACGGTTCGTAGAAGTACGGACGGAATCCAAAGCGCTCCGCATTACGCACTAGCCACTGATACACGGGACTATTCACCTGAATGGCGCGGTTTGAGTCTCGCGTGTCGACCGGATCTCCGCCTACGTAGAGATCCAGAGCTCGGCCCGTAAAATGTGGACTATTCACAGCCAGACCTGCGCTTCCCGCATTCGGTGACTCTCGCCGCAACTTCTCCTGATACTCTCGTGAGCGATGCGCCGAAATGATCTTGAAGAACTGCTCGGTGGGCGCGAGCTGATCGGCAGCAACATGATCCAGCTTCAATGTCGGATCTGCGATTGCCGCAGCGAGCATACGTTTGTACGCCGCGTAAGTGTTGCGTTCAACCTGACGTAGCTCAGCGTCCCGTTCGGGATCGTAAAACTCGCATGCCGGTGCTGTGATGAGCTGGTCTGGTGTTGCCGGTGTGCGATCTTTCAGACGATTGTTTTGCCAGAAAGATACTACCTCCATAAGTGCGTTCTCATCGAGAATCCCCTCCGGGCTCAAACGACGCGATTCCTGCCAGGTTGACAAGGCTGCAGCGAAATCAGACGTTGCCGTGCTGGTCTGCGTGCTGAGCGTCTGACGCAGCAATGAATCGTACAGATACCAACCGCGTTGTTGCTTTCCACCGAAGGTCCAAGTGAGTTGATCTCTGAAGACGGTGTTTTTTGCTGCCGCATCCGCGAACGGCCCCGTCCAGGTGCCAGGCGTCGTAATCGTTTTCGCCGTGTTTGAGCCATTCGGTTGCCTGATCATTACCGTTGGCTTCACTGTCGACTCAGTGTTTTGCGTTTGCGTCTGATCTCCGTGTGTTCGTGCGAGAGAAGCAGCACTCAGCGCAAGCCCAATCGCCGCGGCAAAAATCACAAAATAAACTTTCACAATCTTCATAATACGCCCGTATATGTTCAGTGAGTGAGGTGATTGCCGGGGAATAAGATGCTCACAGAGCGAGCATGGTTCGACGATCAAGACGATTAGGATAACAAATTCGGGTCAACCTAGATCCACCGATTTGCATAGACTACACAGATTAATTGTTAGATAGCGACGTTGACCGTTGGAGTTACGGAACGACGATGGAGGAGGCTAATCACTCAACGTTGTGTGCAAACCGGTGGACCTACTTATCGTCGTCGCTTCTTCGGTGGCGCCTTCGTCGTATGTCTGCCCTTAGATTTTTGTGGTTTGCTCTTGGCTTTTGGTTTCGAAGCGTTGGCTTTTGAAGCGTCGGCTTTTGGAGGTTTACTGGCCGGATGATGCTCGTCCTCTACAGGTGCCCCCGCCTCTTCCAAGTGTGCGGCGATCAAGTCGTCAGTCGGACGTGTGCCGTTCAGAAAAGCGAACACATGATAATTCGCGTTCCTCTCGCGTATGACTTCGATTCGTCCAGCTCTTTTAAGACGGGCCAATTCGTTCATTACGAACGATTGTTCTGACGCCCCCATGTAACGGTAGTCAATATCAAACGCCAGACCCGTGGAATGTGGAGGCGTCTCGATTAGTACGGCATTCCGATTCACTCGACGCAATGCGTGCTGGTACTGCTCGGGTCTCACAAGTGAACTGACGGGCAACGGCCGGCCAAACTCTGCATGATACGTGGCAGCAACTTCCTCCAGGATCTTCAGTGCGGGAGGCCTCAACGAACGCAGCATTGCGACCCTGAGGGCCTGGCGATCTGCTGAGTCGTCGATGTTATATGAGCGGCCGGAAAAATTGGTCGCGAACGTGCGGATAGACTCGTAATCACGAAACAGCTGCTGACGTTTCTGTGCATTACTGTAAAACTCGTCGAGTACTCTTTTTCCATTTTCAACTCCTTGCAGCTCCTGCTGGCGGGCGCTCAGTTGTTTTTGCAGCTCGGTCCGCTGGTCGCGATCACCCTTTTTCAACCCGCTTAGCTGTTTGTTCAATCCCTGGATGTCAGCTTGAATAGTCGAGCGCTGTTCTTCGACTCGCTTGTATGCATCGTTCACTTGTGCTTCGGGATACAGCTCTACGCTCTCGTCGTCTTCATATCGACTGAACACGTCGCCATTCGCCTGCGCGCCAACTCCAAATAACACGTACGTATCCGTCACGGGTGGCACTGATACCATCTCGCCACGCTGGATCATTCCTGCAAGATCGACGAAGTCTTGTGACGTGGGAAGGTTCTGCTTCGCCACTTCGGCGACTTGCGTTGCCAGGAACCAATGACGGTCACTGTAGTGGCGAAGTTCTGGAGGAATCTCGATCGGACCACGCGCGGCTTCGCCTCGGTCCTCTTTGACTTTTTCAATTGCCTTGGCCCAGGCGTCCGGGTCAACGGTTACAACATCGTTCGCGGCAGGTGCCGATACAGTCCGCCGTAAATTCCTGTAACGCGTGTACCCCCAAATCGCTCCGCACGCGATTCCCAGTACAACTATAAAGAGGACAATTCTGCGAACCATAACTCAGCTTAGATCAGCAGTCGCGACATCAGTGGTGTCGCCGTCAATTACTAAATTAAGGGGGCAATTGCTGCGGGGCAGGGGTGTCAAAGCATACTCTAAATTGCGGGGCCGTGACACAACGATTGAAGCTCTCTTTCGAATGCGGCGGCCGGACGCCTTATTCTTAAGTCGAGCGTTGGTCGAAGTTGCCGACTTAACAAAGCAGCGCCCGGCCGCCGCACTCCAAACAGGGATTTAAGCATACGCGTTGACCTCGCTTGGTTGAGAGAGTATTGTGATTCTCGTACACAGCTTTTTAACAACACGGACTGGACTCGGTAGATTTTCAGCAAGCACCTACCCGACAAGGCAATCTCTTCCCTAACTGCCGTCCCCTTAGCCAGTTTCATTTAAAGTTGAACGTGATGCTCGTCGACGTATCGCTAACGGCCGACGACGTGTATTGATTCTGTAGGGGATTACTCATGGGCACTTTCAATCGATTCTCACTAGTCGTTGCGATAGTCGCTGTTCTATTCATCACCGCCCCTTCGTTTGCGACTGCCAAGAATAATAAACGTAAGACATCGCTCGCTGTGACACGCAGCGAAGCTAAAGAGGCTGAAGCGCGCCTCGCGGAGATGGGATATCCAACCGGTAAAGTTGATGGCGTAATCGACAGTTCGACTCGCAGCGGATTAATTCTGTTTCAGAAGTGGGAAGGGCGGAAAATTACCGGCCGACTTACGCGTGATGATCTCGAAGCGATAATGAGCGCAACTGCGCCCGCACCGAAGGACGGAGGCTACGCGCACGTCGAAGTGGATGTGGATCGCCAGGTCCTTTTGTTGATAGACGATGGAGGTGCGATCAAAAGAATGCTTCCAGTCTCGACCGGCAGCAACAAACATTACAAAGAGAAGCGCATGAGTGGCTTAGCTTACACTCCCCGTGGCCGTTTCCGAATCTATTCGAAGCTCTCCGGATGGAGAAAGTCTCCGCTCGGACTGCTTTACTATCCGAACTACTTCAGCGATGGCCTCGCGATTCACGGGAATCCGGAAGTGCCTCACACTCCGCAGAGTCATGGTTGCATTCGCATTCCCATGTCGGCGGCTGAGTCGGTCAGCCGCGCATTACCGGTCGGGACCATCGTGCTCATTTATGACAGTAACGGTTGGGTTTCGGCAAAGGACTGGGCGGAGGCAGACAAGCTGAAGAAACAAGAAGCGAACGTTCGTTAATTCTAGAGGATTGCAACGAACCATCGCGCAAGACTCGAACATGGTCTTCCCGAGCCGAGGCAAGCATCGAGTCGACAACATCCCCGTACCTGCCGATAAGATTGGGATCCTCATCAGTGTCCTTTTGGCCTGAAGCAGGGAGGCTTCACTAATTCGATCATAAGCGGACCTCGCTCATCATAAGGACTATTTACCGCATACGAAACTCATTGTCGATGTGAAATATATTCTATAGTTGACATATAGTGGTCGCCAGCGTAAGGTTGTTGTGAATCGAGTTTCGCTCACTCCTTCTCAGCTCCTCTGGAACATCTTCCAGATCATCTGAAGTTAACAGCCCGCCAATCGAGGAACATCAAGTGGTTAATCTCTATATCAATGAGCGTACCGTTGGAAATGTGACTATTCTCGATCTGAAAGGTCGCGTTCGAATGGGCGGTGGCGCTGTGGAACTGCACAAAGCAATCAGATGCCTGCTCGACGAAGGAAAAACCGAGATCCTTTTGAATCTTTCAGGAGTTACGCACATTGATTCGTCGGGGCTGGGCGAACTAGTCTCGAGCCACATAAGCGTTGCCAACAAGGGCGGTGAAATTAAGCTCAGCCATCTTACCGACCGATTGCGAGACTTGATGACGATCACCAAATTATTAACGGTTTTCGATGTTTATGATAACGAGTCAGAAGCGGTGGCGAGCTTTACAGGCGAAGTCGTCAAGGTAGTTCGGCCGCAGCAATTCTCCATGTCAGTGTGATGCTCACAATCGACACAGAGAGATTAGAAGCTGTTTGTAGTGAGGTCTGGCGTGATCGGGCAGCGGTGTTCGAAGGACGCGGCTTTTTGAGTTTCCAGGCAGCGCTGGCGCGCGCCGTGTACTGGCGCCTTCGCAAGACGACTGCCGCGCGCATTGATAACACCGAGAACTACGTCGCATCTCAAACATTCTCTACTTACTGCAAGGCAGTTAATTGTCTTCTCGAGTTAAACGCACGGCCACCCTTTGACAGCGCACCGTTTCTCCATGACCTCATACAACGCTGTGAAGACGAGGTCCAGCACAATCGTAACGAAACGGGTGAACCGCAATAAGAGTCAGAAATTCAGAAAGCCAATTGGAGGGCAATAGGTGAGCTTCGCGCGAAAGAATCTTACTAACGTTTCGGGATCGATTATCGCTGTTATGGTTGTTACGGCAATCAGCGTGTGGCAATTCTACGTTTTTGTTACGTTTCGAGATGCAAACGGCGTTGTGGATTTGCAGGGTGGCATAAGTCACTTGTGGTGGGCTCTTGCTCTGGCTGTGATCGCATGCGCGGGAGGTTTCCTTGTGTTCTCAGTTTTCCTGCGACATGACACCGATGATGAACTGCATATCACTTCGTCGTTTGGAAGATAACGGACTAGACAAGTGAGCGAACTTTTTGGAATGCAACGCGCTAACGGCGACTGGTTTGCGCTCTCGCACAATGGCAACCTTCGCATGACTGTGTTCCTAAGCGTCGCCGAAGCGATGAGTGCGCGCTCCCGCAACTCCGAAATGGAGTGTTTTAGACCAGTAGCACTCGACCAATGCGCGCTTGATGCGCTCACGGCAGACGACGGTGACACTGTTTGTTTTTGTCTGGTGTCAGATCCGTCGCGCAAACTAAAGCGCGCTCGTGCAATCGACTTTGCTGAACTAACGACTCTTATCGCCTCCCGCAAACAATCGAAAGTATCGAGTGAGTAAAGTCTAAATGATCTGGTATTGCCATCACTGCGGAACGATCTTGAGATTGTGGGAAGTGAAGTGCCCCAACTGTAGGAAATCCGCCCTCAGTTGGCTTCACGTCATCGTAATATTAGCCGTAGGGGTGCCCACTTTAATTTTTCTTATTTACGGTATCTGACGACGACCACTGAAGGGCTTTCGCGGACCACTTAATGGAAGAAACAGAAATACCCATTGTTCAAAATAATGATAATGAAGAGTGGCCGGGAATTGTGTCTCGGTTTCAATTAGTAATCCTTGCAGGTCTCAGAAGCAAGCAACTACTCCACGGCGCGAAGCCTCGCATCGCTGTCGACCGACTAAAGCGGCGGAATACGAGCATCGCGCTCGAGGAATTAAGACGCGGACTCATACCTTTCAAAGCAATGGAGCAGCAAAATAAACAAGTTGCGATTGAGGCTCTGGTTTGAAGCTCCAACCCGAAATAACAAACGCATCATTTACTTCCATTCGAATCAACTTACGGCGCGGCGAGTAGTCGCTGCGCTGCCTGATACTGAACCGGATCAAACGCGGAGTTCATTGCCGAGGCCAGTCGAAGATACTTTGCGGCCTTACCTCGCATTTGCAACGAACTGTAAATGAGCCCTGCATGATAGTTAATGCGCGCGTCTCTCGATCGCGTCCGAAGCGTTTCGTCTATCATCTTCTTTGCTTCCTTCACGCGGCCATTCTTAAAGAGCGCCCAGGAGAATGAATCGCACGTGAAGATATCCTTCCGCACTTCGTATTCTCGCGTCGCAAGCGCTAGAGCCTCCTGGAGATTTTTGTCATGGTCTAGCCAGTAGTTGAGCATGTGACGCCACGATCTCTCGATGGTCGCATTCTCCTTTTCAAAAGGCTCAAACTTTTCATACCAGCCCTTCGCAACCTCTTCGCGGCCCAGGAGCTTATAGAGATCTCCCAGGGCCTGCGCAGTGTCAGCAGAAGCACCTCTCGCGTAGTCGCGTTCGTAAATCTCGACAGCGGCTGGAAGATCGCCGGCGGCCATTCGCGCGCGTGCTTTTGCATGCAGGCCCAGGCGATGGTCAGGAAATATTCGGAGAGCGTCATCAAACTGATGTTCTGCTGCTGCTAGTTTTCCAGCATTCATCAATTCGTTTCCAAGTTGCACGCGACACCAGGCCATGCCTTCGCGATCATTTGGGTCTGCAGCTTTGACAGCTGCGTTCATGGCTTCAATTGCACCATATGTATCACCGTGCAGGGCTCGCAGATATGAAATGCGTGCGTAAGAAGAACTGTCAGGTCTCAGGTCGACCATCCTTTGCGCTGACTTTATGGCAGCCGGGTAATCACCCAATTCCACTAACGCATCAGTGATCTGACCCCACACGTCGTGATCGTCGTCTCGAATCGTTTGAGCTCGACGCGCAGTTTCGAGTGCTTCAGCAAAGCGGTGGTAAGTCAACTGAAGCTTTGCGCGAAGTTTGAGTGCGTCGTAATTGTCGGGTTCGATTGAGAGTGAATGGTCAAGTGCGTCGTTGGCTGATGCATTGAAACTAAAATCCGCGGTCTCTCTCGCTTTTTGCATGTCGCCGGAAGCGAGCTCGTTGTAACCCTCGGCCCTGCCAGGCGCTTTGGCAATTTTCTGCCGCGCACGAAGTATTCGCAGATCGACCTTTGTGAGCGGATTTGATTCTGTTGCGGCTACTGCTGTGTGTCGTGCTTTCCACCCTAAACGAATACCTACGCCTGCAACTGCAAGCACGGCGGTTCCAATTAGCACGATTGCGGTGAGCTTTAGGCTTTTCATCTTTTACTCCTTTCTTTTGGAGTGCGGCGGTCGGCGTCGCACTCCAAAGACCATGTTTGTTATGGCAGCGGTGGTAACGCATCCACCGTGTGGTGTTGGTGTGGAGAACCAGACGTGCTATTTCCAGATTGCGGCGTTGCCAGGTAAGGGAACCGCGTTAAGAAAGGCACGTCGTTGTTTGCTACTCCATCGCCGAGTGAGTTGTTCGGTGCCACGTTTGTCGCGGGCGTGAAGGGCGTTCCCCCGGCGACTGCGCGTAACGAAATATCGACGACATCGTCGAAAACTCTCCGACCATTGGGATACCCTGCGACGTCTCCCCCCAGCAGACCAAGTCGACTGGGAGTTGAAGAAGGAGAAATCGCCACATTCAGCCGTAACATCTCGTGCGGCTTCCCATCAGAAAGAAACGTCGTGAAGTTTGGACCAGTAATAGGGTTCACTGGAATCCCCGTCGCAAATATCGCGACCAAATCGTTTCGCGGAGCTGTGGGAATGGTGATTCCGTATACCGCACTCAACAACTGAGCCAGCTGCGGATTGGTAACAAACTGCGCGAACTGTGAATCGCTGGCGGGCGTTGACGCATTGAATCGATCCTTCAGCTTGAGCGGGAGTATCACCTCGTTAACAAGTGGTGAGCCGAGTCGGGAAACCTGTTGATAGGGACCAACCGACAGCGGATCTTCCGGATCATTGTCAAACAAGTCTGACCGTAACACGGTGATCCTTTGTCGACTGGATGTAGCCCAAACGCCGATCACAGCATCGGAGGCGGTTGGACTCGATGGCATGTTACCTGTGCGAGTCAATTCCTGAATTGGAACTT
Organism: Acidobacteriota bacterium; assembly: GCA_046765655.1. Classification (GTDB taxonomy): domain Bacteria; phylum Acidobacteriota; class Blastocatellia; order Pyrinomonadales; family Pyrinomonadaceae; genus PSRF01. The sequence continues at coordinate 1,293 of JBKPMX010000144.1, read as the reverse complement.
CGATCGCGATACTGTTCACGTTGAAACCGGCTGTTGCGTCAATGCCGCCGGTGGCAGTAATCGACTTCAACTTAAGTGTGTCGAAGACCCCGCCTACATCGATGTAGAAGCCTTCGTCGCGTTGACCCGCAAAGACTCTTCCGCCATTCGGCAAGGAATAAACAGCTGGCTGGCCGAGTGCGGCTTCATAGTTGGGAGTGGTGCGTTCGCCGATGTTGTTGGGTGGAGTTAGCAGGCCGCGTGCGAGCACGACGCCGTTCTTTCCCGTATGACGATCAATGCGCGTAACGCTATAGGTTTGAGCCTCATTGTAATCAGGATCATCGAGCGACGTGATGAGTGGCTCAATTCCTCCCGTGCCCGCGACTGCTTGATTCGGCGCAGCCATACCCAGAATCGAGTCGGGGTTTGTAAATTTCGTCTTGAATCGGAATTGATAGGTGATGTCGGGAACGCCATCGCCCGTGTTGTCGACATAGATCTCGTAGAGAACTGTATCGTCGAACTTGTAAAAGTGTGGGCCACCTGACGGCTCCTCGAACGGTATCCAGTTGGCAATTAGCGTAACAAAACCGTTTCGACCAGGTTCTGTACTTCTAAACGCGTACGTATCCGTGTTATCTGCCAATGGGTCAGCGACAATCAAGGGTGCTTCGCGATGACTCGACGCTAGAGATCTTGTTGGCATCGGACCCAGGAGCAACAAGAGCGACAACGCGAACAAAAGCGTAAAGAGTCCTCCTCTGACAATCTGATTTTTCATTTGTGTTTCCCTTCCAGCAGTCAACTTAGTTTTGAAACCAAGGCACTCGCTTTTGCGTGGGCGAATCAAACAAGGCGTAGTTCTCCCTGAAGAGAAATATCCTCTTCGTTGAAAAACTTGCTTCGGCCGGAAATCAATTGGCGTCAGCGTGCTGTTAGCGAGTCCAGCATCTATACGGAAGGGAACAGATGTTTGGATTTCGGTGAAAGGAGTCAGTCCCATCTCGCGGTAGCGGGTGCGACGCTTCTCCTCTGTGCAACCTCTGTGTTCTCTGCGTCTCTGTGGTGTGTGTTCGCTACATCTTTTTCACCACAGAGACGCAGAGAACACAGAGGTTGCACAGAGAAGAAGTTCTGATGAGACACGCTGCTGCGCACTTACCCGCTACATAAAACGAGGTGGAAACCGATTCCCGAATGTTGTGCGCTTCCGTGGGGGGGGCACGTTGCACCAATTGTATATCAAACCATTTGACAATTCATGAGTGCACTCATATATTTTCTGAGCGTACTCACCGTTTAGTCTATGAC
>JBKPMX010000143.1:0-31113 GCA_046765655.1 Acidobacteriota bacterium | reverse complement strand
GGAGATACTTGGAAAGTACCGATGCTTTATCGCGATGGTCTAAATATCTATCAGGGCAAAGCGTTTTATGTTCCACCAAAGGCGAGTAAATCGACAGAGGGCGAAGCGGGTGACGACGACAGCGAAGCCGACGAATGACCGTTGTCTGTTCAGCCAGCGCCCGTAACTTGGCCCGCGATGAGGTCCGCTAATTCTTTCTGCGGAGGAAATCATGAAAGCTCGACTAGACGCCATTATTCAACGTGAACAAGCAGAGTATCTGGACGGGCTTCTGCCTCGACGCGATCCATTGCTTGAAGAGATGGAGGGATACGCGGCGGAGCATCGCGTACCGATCGCGGATGCAGAGGTCGCGAAGTTTTTGGAAATCAGTGCGCGAGCAAGCGGGGCTAAGCGAGCACTCGAGATTGGGATGGCGATCAGCTATTCAGTTGTTCATTTGCTTCGCGGCATGGGCAAAGATGGACTCGTTGTCACGATTGAACCTAACGACGAGATGATTCGTGCGTCGGAAGGTTACCTTGGCCGTGCTGGACTGCGCGATCAGGTTCGGATCGAACGCGGAAAAGCTTTGGATGTGATGCCGCGTTTGAATGAAACTTTCGATCTTCTTTTCATCGACGCGATGAAAGATGAGTACAGCCGATATCTCGATCTTGGATTAGAGCGACTGAAGAAGGGCGGTGTCGTGATAGTCGACAATTTGCTTTGGGGCGGAAAGGTTGCCGACGAGTCGGAGCAATCAGATGCTTCGACGCTCGCCTTGCGCGAATTTAATCATTACTTCGTTAATCACCCTCAGCTAATTGCGGAAGTCCTGCCTGTTGGCGACGGATTGGGATACGCGGTGAAGATCAGCTAGCCGAACAGTCATTACCATCGCGATACCGGGCGGGTGCAAAGGCGTCGTGTTCCACTCAAAATTTCTTCTCTGTGCAACCTCCGAGTACTCCGTGTCTCTGTGGTGAAAAAGATGCAGCGAACCCGCGCCACAGAGACGCAGAGAACACAGAGGCTGCACAGAGAAGAAACCTCGTGCCCACCCGCATACTGTGCGTCCTACTAATGAGTTTTCCGAAGAATCTTGATAAAAACTTCGCCCGCGTGGTAAGTTCAACTAACCTCTCAACGTTAGGTTGAGAGTCTCTCCGTGCGGCCTCATGTGGCGAGTATCGTCTCCCACCTTGCTTGAAAAAATGGAATTGGCCCAGAGCCAGTCTTTACGCCCCAACCCCCCAAGGGCACGTGGAGTTCCCAGATGCGTACCAGAAGCTGGAAAACCATACTCTCGTTGTTACTAATGACCGCATTCCTTGCGGGAAGTTTGTCTTGTTCTGTCTCATCGAAAAACGAAGAGTTCTTTGGCAAGACGGTTCCCCCGGAGAAAAACATCCTTCGATATGTAACCGGAGATGAACCCGAGTCCCTCGATCCGCCGATGAGTACGGGCCAACCCGAAGCGCGGATCTACATGGCGCTTTTCGACGGGTTAGCTGAATACAATCGCAAGACGATGCAGCCTGAACCTTCTCTTGCAGAACGTTGGGATGTTAACAACGATTCGTCTGAGTTCACTTTCCATCTACGTAAGAACGCGCGTTGGTCCAACGGCGATCCGGTTGATGCCAACGATTTTGTATACAGCGTTCGACGCGCTGTTTCGCCTGAGCTCGCGTCCCGGAATGCTTATCTTGCCGCCTACATCAAATACTCAGAGGCGTATAACTCTAAACAGGTTTTTGTTAAGGACCCAACGACTGGACAGTTTTTGCTCCGAAAGGATTTTGAAGATGAACCCACTCCGGAACCGCTGAGCTCTCAACCAAGCAGCTCCGGTGAATATCAAGCATCGGCCGAAGAACCAAAGCCGGATGGCGACTCGGCTTTTCATCAGCTGATGCACTCGCCGATGCGTCTCACCATTCCAGGTGATGAAAAGGCTCGGACTAAACTCCTCGACAAGAACCCAAAGCTTAAGAGCGCAGTTGCAGGAAAAGATCTTGTTCCAGTTACTGCAGAGGATATTGGTGTAGAAGCACTCGATCCTTACGTGGTCAGAATTTCGCTGGTCCAACCGGCGCCTTTCTTCCTGGGATTACTACCGCATCAGGTGTTTCGAATTGTGCCACGCAAAGCAATTGAAAAGTGGGGCAATCGCTGGACGGAGCCGGAACACATCATCACCTGTGGCGCCTTCAAGATGAAATCATGGCGTCCGTACGACGCGCTTATCGTTGAAAGGGATCCGATGTTCTGGGACGCAGCCAACGTGAAGCTCGACGAGATTCACTTTTATCCAATGGCTGACAATCCCACGATCATGAATCTTTACAAGGTCGGCGAGGTTGATGCTGTTCTTAATCACACTGTTCCGAATGCCTGGCTCGATGTCGTCCGAACCAAGAAGGACTATATGGACTCCGTCGAGGCGTCGATTGACTACTTGCAAATCAACGTCACCAGGCCGCCAATGACCGACGTGCGTGTTCGCAAGGCGTTCAATTATGCGATCGATAAAAACGCGTGGGCCGCGTGGCGCAAGATCGTCAAGCCTTTAACGGCATTTACTCCCGAAGGAATCTTCCAGGGTTATCCGCAACCAAAAGGGGACCAGTTTGATCCGGAACGCGCGCGCCAATTGCTGGGTGAAGCCGGTTTTCCAGTCATCAAAAAAGGCGACGGCAGTTACTCGTGTCCATCCTTCCCGATCAGCGAAGTTGAGTACACCTACAACACGCAGGAATCGAACAAAGCAATGGCTGAATGGATGCAGGCGCAGTGGAAGCAGAATCTTGGTATCACGGTTCCGTTGCGCAACATGGAGTGGAAGACATTTCTCAGTGTACGCGCAAAGCTCGAATATAAAGGGTTCACGCGCGGTGCGTGGTCTGCTGACTACATGGATCCGTTCACCTTCCTCAGTCTCTTCTATACAGGTGGTGAAAGCGGTACGGGCTGGCTCGATCCGAAATATGTAAGAATGGTCGATGATGCAAATCGTACGCTTGATCCTCAGAAGCGCTATCAACTGTTGGCCCAAGCAGAGAAGTACATGCTCGACGCTCAGCCGGTTATCCCAATCGATACTGCTGCGGTGAATTGGGTCAAGAAGCCTTACGTGAAAGAGATGTATCCGAATCCTGGTTCGCTCTTCGCCTGGAAGTACGTTTATCTCGAACGCGATCAGAAAAAATGGGACTACGCAACGCCTAGTCTGATTGAGTAGAATCACGTTAACTAGCAGTCTGGTTTTTGAGCGATATAATCCGACGACGAAATCCCTGTCTAGCTAAATGGTTAGATTCATAATCAGACGCCTTCTAGTCACCATCCCTACCATTCTGGTCGTTATCACGATCACGTGGGTTCTGATCAAACTGGCACCCGGCAACTTCTATTCGGGCGAGAAGCGCCTGCCTGCTGCGATCGAGAAAAACATCCGCGAAAAATACGGACTCGACAAACCCTGGTACCAACAGTATGGCCGGACAATGTGGAGTATCGTTCGCCATGGTGACTTTGGAACCTCTCTGAAGTACGAAGGCCAGTCAGTCAACACGATCATCGCTCGCTCACTTCCAGTTTCAGCTGCGGTTGGAATCCTGGCTTACATTCTTGCTCTGATCGTGGGTATCACGGCGGGATCGATCGCCGCACTTAAACAGAACTCACGTTGGGACTACGCTTCAATGGCCGGTGCGATGCTGGGTATATCAATACCCAACTTTGTGCTTGGGCCAATTCTGGTCCTTATCTTTTCGCTTTCATTGTATTGGCTGCCGCCTTCTCGTTGGGGAGGTTTTCCCAGTAGAAATCTGATCCTTCCGGTGCTGACTCTCTCAGCCGTTTACATGGCTTACATCGCGAGATTGACGCGAGCAGGAATGCTCGAGGTTTTGCGCTCTGACTACATTCGCACTGCCCGATCGAAGGGATTGAGCGAAAAGGATGTCGTTGTGCGCCACGCACTGCGAGGCGGTCTCATGCCCGTTGTTTCTTACACGGGCCCGGCGTTGGCATTTCTGTTGACGGGAACAGTCGTGGTGGAACGCATATTTGCACTACCCGGACTCGGCAACTACTTCATTCAAGCATCTTTGAATCGCGATGAGCCGCTGATCATCGGCATCGTGGCGTTCATCGCGATCACTCTGCTGCTTATGAATCTCTTAGTCGATATCGCTTACGCATTCCTGGATCCGCGTGTGAGGTATTAGCAGGCAGGTGATGGACGAGAGGCCACCAAAAACTCCCGACAAGTCTCGGACTCATGATCCTGCGTTGACCCCGCGTGGCACACCGCGCCAGCCTCCGTTGGACCAGGTGGATCCGGATTCGATTCACATCGCACCGGAGATGGCGATCGCCGAAGGCGACGTGCGCACTGCCGAAGAAGGTGGCTACGTGCGGGGCACGTCGTTATGGCGGGATGCGTGGCGGCGTCTGCTCAAGAACAAGCTCGCAGTGTTTGGCTTAATCGTTGTTGCACTAATCACGATTGCATCGATTGTTGGACCTACCATAATCAAAAGTGCAACAGGCTTCGCCCCTGACTACATTCCAAGTAGCGATGCCAAACTAATCAAATCCTTTCCCCCTTTCACGGGACCAAACGGAGAGTTCTCCTGGACACATCCAATGGGGACTGACAACGCCGGTCGCGACCAACTCGCGCGCGTCCTGCAGGGCGGTCAGATCTCTTTGTTCGTGGGCGTGATATCGACGCTCGTTTCGCTTCTGATCGGTGTTACCTACGGAGCCGTTGCCGGATATGTCGGCGGCCGCGTCGATAACCTGATGATGAGGCTTGTCGATGTTCTCTATTCACTGCCGTACATCATCGTCGTCATCGTTTTGCTTTCGATGTTTCGTAGCCAGACGGCGAGAGGCCAACTGGTCTTGTTATTCATCGCGTTGGGATCTGTGTCATGGCTGACGATGGCGAGAATTGTGCGCGGACAAGTGCTGTCGTTGAAGAATCAGGAGTTTGTTGTGGCAGCACGCGCAACAGGAGTGTCCGCACCGCGAATAATCTTCCGCCACCTGGTACCGAACACACTTGGACCAGTGATCGTCTACGCGACATTGACTATTCCGCAGATTATGTTGACCGAAGCGTTCCTGTCGTTCCTTGGTTTTGGTGTGCAGGCACCCCTGGCTTCATGGGGAAGTCTGGCCTCGGATGGCATTCAGAACATCGCGATTTATCCGTGGCAGTTAATCTTCCCTGGCGTCACGATGGCGCTCACACTTTTTTCTTTAAATTTTTTAGGCGACGGACTGAGGGATGCGCTCGACCCGCAGATGCGAACATTCTGAAAACTTCTACAAGGTTTACAGGACGGACAAGATAGAAACAGCAGAATGCAGGTAGGCAGAAAGCAGCAGAGTGTCTAGCTTTAGTTTGAAATCTTCTAATCCTGAAATCCTGTCAAAAGGATCTGATGAGTAACGACGGAAACCTACTGGAGGTGAAAGGCCTCCGCACCTATTTCCAAACGGAAGACGGGCTTGTCAAAGCCGTCGATGGCATCTCGTTTAATCTGAAGCGTGGTGAGACGCTTGGGATTGTAGGTGAGTCAGGCTCGGGAAAGTCCGTTACAAATCTTTCAATCATCCGGCTTATTCCTGACCCTCCGGGAAAGATCGTTTCCGGAGAAGTGATCTTTGCAGGTCAGGATCTACTCCTTCAATCCACAGAAACGATTCGACGTATTCGCGGCCGGCGCATTGCAATGATCTTCCAGGATCCAATGACGTCCCTGAATCCGTTTCTGAAAATCTCAAAGCAATTGATGGAGATGACTCAGCTCCACTTGGGTCACACGAAAGACCAGGCCCACGAGCATGCGGTGAAGATGCTTGAAACCGTGGGTATTCCTGATGCGCGCGCCCGAGCTGATAATTATCCGCACGAGTTTTCCGGGGGCATGCGGCAGCGCGTGATGATAGCGATGGCCCTCTCCTGCGAACCCGAGCTTTTAATAGCTGACGAACCGACAACAGCTCTCGACGTCACGATTCAGGCTCAGATTCTCGAGCTCATCAAACGTCTAAAGCAGGAAACTGGGACGAGCGTTATTCTGATAACTCACGACCTCGGTGTCGTTGCCGGAATGGCTGACCATGTACTCGTCATGTACGCCGGCAAAATTTTTGAACAGGCGCGCACGACGGAACTGTTTTCTACTCCGGGCAATCCGTACACGAAAGGCTTGCTACGCTCTGTTCCAGACCCAACAGCAGAGCAAGGCAAGCTGTATCAGATTCCAGGACTACCGCCGGACGTTGCGCATCTTGGTCCAGGGTGTCCTTTTGCGCCTCGTTGTGATCGAGCCGAAGAAATTTGTCATCGAGAGTTCCCGCCGTTTGTTCAATTGAACGCGGACCACTGTTCGTTATGCCACTTTGCGGAGGAGGTGTTTGCAGAGTCAGGAGGAAAAGTGTCCGGGTGATCACTTGTTGCGGGTTACCATGTCGTTTGGAGCTATCAGTCAGAACAGGAGCGAACGCGACTGGTCTACTGCCGGATCATTTTACCGTTTTATAGGCAGTCGCTGCGCTCCTGTTTGAGCTGAACGTGTCTATTCAAAAATGAGCACACACGAGTCAATCGCGAATCCAACAGTTCCGCCGCCCGCGCCCGTACCTGAGGAACCACTCATTGCGGTGCGCGATCTTAAAGTGCACTTCGACCTTGGCGGCGGCGGTTTATTCGACAAGCTCATCGGTTCGAATACCGAAAAGCGGGTTGTTAAAGCCGTTGACGGTGTAACTCTCGACATCTACCCACGCGAAACGGTTGGACTCGTTGGCGAATCTGGTTGTGGGAAGTCGACGCTTGGTCGGGCAATTCTCCATCTGATTCCACCAACGGGTGGTGAAGTGATTTACAGAGGAAAAGACCTTGCGCATCTCTCTGGAAAGGCATTGCGCGAACAACGCCGGCATCTTCAGATCATTTTCCAGGATCCTTATGCATCGCTTAACCCGCGCATGACCGTCGGACAGATTGTCGGTGAACCACTCGATACATTCCGTCTTGCACGCGGTAAACAAGCCGAGGAGCGTGTGCAGGAGCTGCTTGAGACAGTCGGTCTCAGCAAGCGATACATCAAACGTTATCCACACGAGTTTTCCGGTGGGCAGCGGCAGCGAATCGGAATCGCCCGTGCTCTGGCTGTTGATCCTGATTTCATTGTCGCCGATGAGCCAATCTCCGCGCTGGATGTTTCAATCCAAGCACAAATCATGAATCTGCTTGAGAAGCTTCAACGGGAGAAAGCGTTGACGTATTTGTTTATTTCTCATGACCTCAGAGCGATCCGCCACGTTTCGGACCGTGTGGCCGTGATGTATCTGGGTAAGCTCGTGGAATTGGCCGAGGCGAAGGCAGTCTACGCTGAACCTCTGATGCCGTATACGAAGGCGCTAATCTCGGCCGTGCCCGTGCCTGATCCCAACATTGAAGCAAGTAGGCAACGGATGGTGCTGGAAGGTGATGTTCCATCGCCGATTAACCCGCCCAGTGGTTGTCGCTTTCATACGCGCTGCCCTTACGTGATTGAAGAATGCAAGGAAGTGGTCCCGCAGTTGGTGCAGATCAAACCAAACCATCGCGCAGCGTGCATCCGCATCAGTCCTGATCAGCCGCACATTGAAAACGTCGCGCCCGGCGCGGCTCCTGGATTGGAAGCAGGACAGCACGTATAAACCCGCGCTCTGCCCGCTGAATCAGTAAAACCCGATAGAAAACCCGCCCCATTCATCATTTACAACTAAGGTAGATCCCAACTTTTTTAGCAGCCCAAGGCTAAAAACGGGAGGCTTGGCTAAGCTGTTGTGTGGCTTGAGTTTGAAATCTATACTCCGAGTATACGGCGCAACCGACTCGCAGTTTGTGAGAGAAACCTCTCAGTTTGCGAGTCCTCAAGGTGCCCAGGCGCTGACTCAGTAACTCTTGCCTGCACGCAAACTTTGGATGGCGAAGAAATCCCCCAGATCCGGTTCTCCGATTGTTCAGGAACACGCGGAAGACGCCCCTGTAGGTTGGAAAGAGACGCAGGAATCATTGGCTGCGGGAGCCGGATTGTCTCTGTTGCTCGTTGACGGTCGCCAGCCCCCAGCTATCGCGGTCTCGAATAACAACTCGATCTGCGAAGCCTTTCAATCGTCCCCTGAATACGTGAAGTTGTGTGACCCGTACTGCGGTGACGCCCATCGACGGGCCATGAGTGCGAGAACGACGGTTGAATACAAATGTCACGCGGGCCTGCAATGCTTTGCCCAGCCGGTGAACATCGGTGGTGAACGGGAATTGGCAGTTATTGGGGGCCGGGCGTTTTTAAAGAGTTCGGACTATCAAACGTTGATGGAACGTTTCCGCGCGGGAGATTTGCAGGAGCTCGATTCGGCCGATCTTTTTAACAACATCGTGTTCGCAGATGCGGAGCGTCTACAGGAATTGTCTGAGCGCGTTACTAAGGCGGCGAATAAAGCGCAGATTAGCAGACCCCAGAATTCCAAGTCAGCAAAGCCCGCTCGTGAAGACGAGTTACCAGAAAGGCAGGATGAGTTGGAGTTAGAAGTGGCACGGTTGAAAAGCGAGCTCGAGTATCGCGCACGCTTTGCCGATTCGCTGCAACACTTCCTCGAACGGATCAGTTCAGACGATCCTGCAAAAACTTACGAGTCAATTCTGGCCAACTCCAGGGAGCTATTGAAATCCGAGCGCGCGTCTCTACTGGTGTTCGATGAGGCTGCAAATCAGCTCGTAGTGAAAGCGGCGGCGGGTTTCGCTGATGATCCATCGACGGTGGGACGAATCAGTGTTGGCGATAGCGTTTCAGGTGAGGTCCTGGAAACTGGTAAGGCCCTGATGGTCCATGATCTGGAGGCCGAGGGAAGAACACCGGCTCCCCGCGAGCGCCGCTACAAAACAAAATCGTTCATTAGTTACCCGATCGCGATCGGGAATCGGAAGATCGGCGTTTTGAACGTCACAGATAAATCAGGCGGCGGAGCGTATGACGAAGTCGATCTAAGTTTGCTTGAAATCATCGGACCGCAAGTGGCTCTCGCATTGGAGCGTGCCGAGTGGCAGGAGCGTGCTACAGAGTTTCAGTTGATGTCGATTACGGACCCGCTCACGGGTTTGCCCAACAGGCGTTATCTCGCAGAACGGTTGACGGAAGAGTTAAACCGGTCGAAACGGTATCAGTATCCGATGAGTTTTCTGATGATCGACATCGACGACTTCAAGGCTTACAACGACAACAACGGTCATCAGGCAGGCGACCTGGCGCTGCAAATCACAGCACATTGTCTTAAAGCCGCGCTACGTTCGGCCGACGTAGCATCGAGGTATGGAGGTGAAGAATTCTGCATCCTCTTACCGCAAACCTCGATGGACGAAGCCAGCGCGATTGCCGATCGCATTCGACACCGCGTCGCTACAACACACTTTCCGCATGGCAAGTCGCAGCCGCTGGGACGCGTGACAATCAGCATAGGCGTGTCGACGTTTTCGGCGATAGTGAACACAGCGGAGACGATCGTTGCTGCCGCAGATCGCGCGCTTTATCAGGCGAAGAGCGAGGGCAAGGATCGCATTGTGTTTTATAGGGATTAATTTCGAAGGCTGCGATGAATAGTTCCGCCCCAAACGAAGCGATACGTCGCGTTCTCGGACGCGTGGCCCGGCAAGAGTTTGTCGGTCGCGCGGCGGAGCTTCAGAGAGTTGTCGCTCAATCATCTGACGCATACGCTGGTCGTGGGCTGTTGCTGTTGATGGAGCCTGCGGCTGGAGTGTCGGAGCTGCTCCGTCAGGCCTACGATGACATCTTCCACCAACGGTCGCATGTTGTTCCAATCTATTTTGCTTTCACTCGCAACGAGACGACAGCCGTTGGCGCTGCAATCGAGTTTCTGAACTCATTCTTACAGCAGTTCATCGCTTACAAGCGCAATGATCCACAGTTATGTCATTTAGCCCTAACGCTTCAGGATCTCCTGGAGTTAGCGCCTCCCGCTGACTTTGATTGGATCCAGCAACTGGTCGAGTCGTATGACCGTCAACGGTTCAGTAATGACGACAGAGCGCTGGTTCGCTTTTGTCTTGGTGCGCCACAACGGGTTCCCGAAAAATCCGGCCGTGCATTCGTGATGCTAGATGGCGCGCAGTTAGCTGATCAATTGAATGGCTCGGTGATTCTCGGGACGGAGATTCTTCGTGTATTCGATCGCGCAAAGGTCGCTTACGTCCTGGCTGGTCTGCGCCGCCAGATCCTTCAGGCTGCATACAACGCAAGACTTAACTTTGAGACTCTCGACTTGCTTAGGCTCGAACAGTTGAGCAATGCAGAAGCGCGGTTGTTGATTGATCGATTGGCCAGCCGACAACGAGTGGCTGTGAGTGAAGAGGCTAAGGATCTCCTGACTCAGCAGTTTGGGTGCAGCGCATTCTTTATTACGACCTTCCTCCAAGCCGCGCGTGAAAAGAACAACAGTCTGCTGTCGTACCTTGATTGCGAGCGACTGTACGTGGATGAACTGCTCGGTGGCCGTCTTCAGAGTCACTTTGCCGATCTCCTGGAAGAGATCGCCCCCACCACTGATCTCCGCCTGGCGGTTGTGCGACTTCTCTGGGAATCGATTGCCGGGGATCAGCGAGTAGCATCGTTCGAAGCCTGCCGAAGGCGATTGCATGTCAAGGGCGAGGAGATGGAAGGGATCCTCCAACAGCTGCACATTCAGGAGTTCGTCAACTGGGATGGCAGTTTGGTTGAATTCGCGGACGGACCGCAGGCCTGGAAAGATTATCTAAAAACTCGCTATCGCCTGATCGTGATGAATGAGCCACGCGCGCTTGTTGTTGCCGACGCGTTAACTGATTCCTTGAAACGTGCGCCGCATACGATGGCTCGTCATTACAAACAGGTTCAGCCGTACGATCTGCGCGACGTCCTCTTGCGGTTCAACTGTCAATCTGTCCCCGCAGTACTTTTTAACTACGCAGAGTTCAGTAAACGTTGGAAGGGGGCCGGGCTGGAGGAAACAATGGGAGGCGTGGGAGCCGAGACTGATTTATTTTCCTTGCCGCAAGTAGTTCACGCAGCCAGCGCAGCTTCTTTCAATAGCGAGTTGCGACAGGTATGCGAAGAGCGTCGCTGCATGGCGGCTCACGCCTTTGAGGGGAGCGTTTACTCTGACGCACGTGAGATCGTTTGGCTGGCGGCGGAGGTTGAGTCGAAACAAGAGGTGGCCCCCGATCTGGTGGAACTCTGGTGTGATCGGCTGGACCGGCTGGCGATAACCGCTGGGTTCAGAAGACATCAGATCTGGCTAATTTCCAACGAAGGGTTTAATCAAGAGGCCAGTGCGTTGCTGGTCCGCCGCGGTGCGCTCGCGTCCAGCCGACAACAGGTGGACCTTCTGTTGGACCGCATTGGCGCCTCCTCGGTGCCTGAGATTCAGCCACTTGAAGGGACCAATGAGTTCCTCGTCGTGGTCCCAATGGGCGAAGATAATGAGTTGCTGGCAGCGAACACCGTTGAACAAATTGCCCGCCGTTTGAGTTTTAGACCAGAGGCCATAAACCAGATCAAGACGGCCATCGTCGAGGCTTGCATCAACGCCTCCGAACACAGCTTCAGTCCGGACCGAAAAATTTATCAGCGTTTTCGCGTCGAAAATGATAGATTAGTCATCACCATATCGAGCCGCGGCGTCGTACCCACTAACATCGGCGGTAACGTAGGACAAAGCGAGAACCATGAAACTGCTGATCTCGGTGATGAGCGACGCGGATGGGGCCTGAAACTAATTCGCTCTTTGATGGACGAAGTTGAGTTCGAAAGAGTCGACGAAGGCACGCGTCTTAGAATGACGAAATATCTGCGCAATAGTTCAACCTAAACCCGACCTGGCTTTATCTATTTTGCCCTCATTCGAACGCGGAGGGAGCTTTCGAATGGAAACGAATACCACCATCAGGTCGCACTGTGTGGGGACCACCGCCGTCGTCTACGCAAGCGACTACCTTAATAAACTCACGGGCGAAAGAATCGAGCGCGAATGCCGTCGGCAACTCGATTCCGGATGCCGCGCGCTTGTGATCGATTTTAGTGATACCGAACTCGTAAACAGCATCGGTGTATCTATCCTCCTCGGAATCATCGACGTTGCCGAGAGAAACGGCGCGGAGGTGGTCTTCTCCGACGTCAACAATCAAACCCGAGCGCTTTTTGACATGCTCGGTCTAACTCGTCTCGTCGCCGTGGCGAAGGATGAGAACGAGGCGCTCACCAGTCTCTCACTCACGCCGCCGCCTCCTGCTGTTAATTAAGCCCAGAACCAAATGGACCAATCAAATCAGCAACTAATTCACACCTTCGGCGCTCTTGCGGATTTAGGCCAAGAAGTAGCGAACACCGGCGACTTCAATGAGATGGTCCAAACGTCGATTCATTTGTTGCTTGGAACATTGGCATTGCGACGCGGCGCGGTCGTGGAATGCGGCACCGCGCCTTCGATGGACTGTGTCGCCGTTTGGGGCGTGGACAGATCGTCCATTGAGGCGCTAGAGATTTGCGACGAAGAGAAAGCGCCCCTTGTTGATGCCACCTTGAACAGTCTGTTGCTGAAGAGCAGTTCGACAAACGGATTCATCGGTCGTTATCGAGATACGTTAGTCGCAAATGGCATCGCGCTCGTGATTCCAATGGTAGTTCGGAGCGAGTTGAAAGGTTTTGTTTTCCTCGGCGAGAAAGCGAGCGGCGCGGAGTTTACGACGGAAGATTTCGACACCATCAGGGCCATGACGCGGCACATCGGCGTCGGCATTCATACTCACCGGCTGCTCGAACAGGTGGCCCAACGCGCGGCTGAGAATCGACGACTGTATGAAGAACTGCGAGCGATCTATCGCGACACGGTTCGCGCGTTTGCGGCAGCCATCGATATCAAGGACAAGTACACGCAGGGACATTCAGAGCGTGTAGGAAAGTATAGCGAGATCATCGCGCGGGAATTGGGCTGGTCCGAAGATGAAGTCGAGGGCATCCAAATCGCCGGCTATCTGCATGACGTGGGGAAGCTCGTTGTGGATCGCGACATAATCAATGCCCCGTATCATATCAACGCGCAGCAATCGAGCGAGTTGAGCCGCCACCCTTCAGCTGGATACGAAATCCTTGCACCGATCAACCATCCGTATGCTGACATTCCCTTGATGGCAAAGTATCACCACGAGCGCCTTGATGGTCGAGGATATCCTGACGGTTTAGTTGACGAGCAGATCCCGCCGGGCGCGAAGATCGTTTCACTGGCGGATTCGTTCGACGCAATGACAACGGATCGTCCTTACCGACGACGACGGTCGTTTGAAGATGTTGTAAGAGACCTGCGACAGAACAGCGGGACCCAATTCGACTATTCAGTTGTCGGAGCATTTGCGCGAGCAATCCTGAAAGAAGTTTCTGGCGAGACGAAGGAACGTCGGATCGTGAAGATGTTAGGGAAGGGATACCTCGAAGGTGAGCAGGTGTCGACTTTGCTGACTGACTTGATCGCGGATATGGAGCGCGCTACGCGGAACAAGGCGCAAGAGCAGTCGGCAGGAGTAGGGAACAGCTAAGCCCCACAAGTTATGAGTGATAAGAAGAACGACGACTTATCACTTATCACTGATCACTACTTCGGCTGGATTCGCAGAATAAAATTACAGATACCAATCTTTTGATCTGGCGCGATTTCGGTAGCTTCTTCACGCGTCAACTCACGCCCACCCACAAGAGTCGGATTCCTACCCTTCGGTACCAACCAGAAGCGGCCCTCGTTATCGCGCGATAATACCGCATGGACGCGACTCACCTCAGGATCTCCCTTGATTGGTAGATCCACCGAAACACTTCGCGAACCGCGACCGATTGAGATCTCTGACTTCATCACTGGTACGACGGCTTCACGAACTCCGTCACGCCAGACCTCAATCGAATAGAGTGGAGATGCCTTTGGTCTAACAACTGTCTGCTCGTTTTCGGGACTCTCAGTGCTTTCAGCCGTCTCACGAATCGTGTCGTTCGGATTAAAGTCGGACCCGCGCGATGCATCCACCCGTGGCGTGACCATCGTGTGGCCGCTCTCCGTCTCGTCCCAAACCGGCTGAACACGGAACTGTCCCTTCTCCAGCGTCCCATCGACACGCAATTCCACCGCGAATGACTTCACTGCCAATTGAGTCGAACCGCTGAGTTCCCGAGCTCGTTCCGAAAGTACGTGAAAGAGGCCCTGCTCCAGTCCCCGCCGCTTGTCTCCTTGCCAATCTTTGTCGTCGTCACTACTAAGGTAAACAATGTACTCGCGGGGGATGTAGGTTGGACCACCCGGGGGTGTGAACATTTCACGCTGCATCGCAGCCTCAACTTCACGTGCGATTTTTACCAGGAACTCCTCCCAAACGCGCCGTGGTTTAGCGTGTTCGTCTGCTGCCTCCAGCAGGTCTTCGCCCGTTTCGCCGTCAATCCATCTTCTTATCGAATCAATCAGACCCAAATGTCTTCTCCTATTCGAACAGCACGAATAATCCTATCAATAGTTGTCACTAATCGAACCTGACAAAGCGTTTGTTCAGCCATCCGTGGTCAGACGAGTATGGATCGGCTTTTGGTCGACCGTGTTCAATGACCTGCACTTCATACCAATTGTTATTTTCGCTGATAACCTTCACCTTGGAATCCCGCTCTACGAGACCGATTTCCGGTTTTGCCGTGCTCGCATCCGCCCTCAGTTTTACATCTGTCGTGGTAACTCCCTCACGTCCAACAGTCAGCGTCTGGCCGATCTGCGGAATTGTCGCCAATGGATTCCAGTGAGAAGTTACATACTTGTGGGTAGCCAGAAGCATTCCTGAAAAAGCCAGGATTAAACCGACCGCTACAAGCGCTCTTCGTCCGCGGCTTGCGGGCAGCACGGGTCCCAATTGTTCGTCTTTTTCTTTTGTTCGCAGCCGTGGCAATAATGTGACCCGCCGGCGCAATCGTTGGCGCTCTTCAGCGGTGATAGGCACAACGATTCTCGGCCGTGGTTTCGACTCAGAATCAACTTTGGCATCGTTTCTGGTCTCTGCAGCAAACTGCGCGCGCGGCGGTGCGGTTTGCGTTAACACCTCTTGTGAGACGATTAGGTCCTCGCTCGGTTTGCGTTTTGATTCGAGCGCATCAGCCAGAGCGGGCAAGGGAATTGTCTGCGGCAAACTGGCTTCGTACAGATCATCCCAGAATTGTTCGACAGTTTGATAACGCTGATCGGGACGATCCTGCGTTGCTTTGTTCAGAACCCGCAGCACCGCGTTGGCCCACGGTTTCCCTGCAACAAATGGCGACCATTCACCAATCTGATGCTGAGCAAAGCGCCGCGGTGATTCGCCGGCAAGCAAAGTGTACGTTGTTTTCGCGAGCGAATAGATGTCGGCAGCAGGCGTCAGGTGATCGCGCGACGATGCAATGGCATTGACGTCGAGCGGGCCGGTGTGCACGAGTGGGTTGTGCTCGGGCGCGGAGTATATGTTCGTTCCCACACGCGTGATCGCGCCGTCGTGCGCATCGAGCCGTGCGACACCGAAGTCGGCGATCTTCACGACCTCGCGGTTTGCCGTCAGCAACAGGTTTTGGGGTTTGATGTCGCGATGAATAACACCGCATGCGTGTGCGTGCGCTAACCCCGAACATACTTGCTCGAGATAGTGCATCGCGCGTTCGATCGTCAGTGGGTGGTTTTTCGTCAGCGCGGACATGTCACCACCTGGTAGGTATTCCAGCACGATGTAATGAAACATGATGCCGACGAGGTCGATAGCTGTTCCGTGTCCCAGCCGATTGATAACGTGCGGGTGTCGCACACGGTCGAGCGCAACGGCTTCATTCTGGAAGTTTGTGACCAGTGTTCTCTCGAGTTCCGCGTCGAGCTCGTCCTGCAGACGCAGATTCAGTGCTTTGATCACCACTGTCCGCGGTGCGCCCGGCGTTGCGGCGTTATCGTTCGCGACGTAGATCTCTGCATAACTTCCCCGGCCAAGACACTCCAGGATGTCGTAGCGGCCGTCGAGTCTGCTTTGTTGGAGTTTCAGTTCCGACATTCTTCAATTCCTGGTTCGCACCAGTACGCTTAGATGCGAATCAAGCCAATCGCGGATCAACTCAAGGGGACGTGGGAGAGGTGGGCGCCTTAAATGCTTCATCAAAATGTGACAAAGCCTTTTCTCGATCTTTCTGCGTCTTCAGGCTAGCGGCTGCCATTCCCAAAGCCGCCTCTTTCTTGACTGTTTCAGCGCCTGGATCCGACGCCGCCTTATTAATCGCTGCCTCAAATGCCCGCATTGCCTCGTCAGCGTTGCCCGTTAACAGACTCGCCCTGCCATACAAATACAGGAACGAAGGGTTAGGCGAATCCAAAGCCGTCTGAACTCCCGAGCTAACAAGCTCTTTTGGGATTTCTGTGTTGATCCAATTGTGCGGGTCGCGATCCACGTCACGCCTGGCCCTTTCAAATTTTAATAACGGATCTTCGACGACCGGCGTAGGGGAGGGTGCAACGGTCGGTGTACTGTTTACGTTTGCGAGACCTGGAAGAAAACCGAGACGTTCGCGATAGCGTGCGCCCGCGTAGAACGCGGCTCCGATCAAAGCGATTACGAAAAGGAAAAGAACGAATCGACCAGCACCACCCCCTCTGCTTAGTCGATCATGAATTACCACCGGTTGATCCGCCGGTACTTGCTGCGCAGGTTGGTTGGGAGCCGGAAACGCAATGCGCGACGGTGCAACAAAGGCGCCGTCGGACGTTGTTTGACTAACCAGATCGGGAGCAATCGTCGGCTCCAGCTCTTCCGTCCGATCATCCGTGGTAATCCGCTTACCGGCCCGGACAATAACTACGGTCAGATTGTCTTCCGCCCCTCGTTCATAACAGCGCCGCTTGAGCTCGGCACACGTCGATTCAAGATCATCATTCAGGATCAGAAGCTGCCGGAGTTCGTTATCCGAAATGTGACGAGTGATTCCGTCTGTACAGAGCACGAACTCGGTGCCTTCTTCCACCTCGATAGTTTTCATGTCGACTTCGACGGTGTCTTCAGCGCCGAGGGCTCGACTGATGACGTTCTTGCTTGGATGATTTGCCGCCTGCTCGGCCGTCATTCGTCCGGCGCGCACTTCTTCTTCAACAACGGAATGATCTTCTGTTTCGCGATGTAGCTTTCCGTCAGGAGTAAGACGATAGAGCCGCGAATCGCCGACGTGACCAAAAGTCGCAACGTTGCCCGTGAGGTGAAGGGCCACGATCGTGGTGGCCATCATTGAAAACTTCGCGTGCTCCTGGGCCATCTGATGAATCGAAGCGTTAGCCCGCTGGATCGCCAGTTCCATCAAGTCTTCGATGTCGGCGCCATTCACCTGATGGCGGAAAGCCTCATCGAGGACTTCGATGGCAGTTTGCGATGCAACTTCGCCAGCTTCGGCTCCACCGACGCCGTCAGCTACCGCAAAGATCGAACGTTCCGCGTCGGCGAGGTACGAATCTTCGTTGAGAGGTCGTCGCTCGTTGAGTCCACGGTCGCTGAGCGCTGAAGCCTGGACGGTAAGGGCTTTTGAGTCTTTGCTCATTCCACTGCCTCCAGCTTAAGAGCAGATACAGGTTTCTCGGGCGGGCGTTCTGCTATGACTCGATCGCGAGCATTTCGATTTGAAAAAGCCATTAGCATTCCAAGCATCGCAAAGCTCGTTATCAAACTGAATCCACCGTGGCTGACAAAGGGTAACGTAATTCCCGTCATCGGCAAGGCACGAAGGATTCCGCCCACATTTACCAAAGCCTGAAAACCAACAAAGGCCGTTAGACCAGCTGCACAGAGCTTGGTAAACATATCACGCGCTTCCAGCGAAGTGCGAACACCTGCGATAACAAAAATAACGATGGCGATCATTATTATGGCGCCGCCAGCAAGGCCGGTTTCTTCTGCGATTGCTGCATAAACGTAATCTGAGTCGGCGATAGGAATCACTTCAGGATACCCGAGACCAAAACCACGACCCGTGGTCCTACCTGAAGAGATACCAAACACCGCCTGAGCCGGCTGGAACGCCAGCTTATCGAACCAGATATCAACATTCACCGACTTCTGCATCGCAGGTGATAACTCCGCCAGTTCTTTCAACTTCGGGTTTTCATTCAGCGCCTCTTCATAATCCTTTTTCCACCAAGAGACTTCCGGGGATGGTGGGTCAAAACCGTCGAGCCATAGATGGAATCGCTGCTGAATACGAGAAGGAAGAGCTGTTCCGATGGGTCGCGCGATTGTTGGCAGCAGAGGCACCTTTTCCTGGATATCACGCGGTAGCGCACCCACAACGAGAATGCTGATCACCAGCAACACCGAACCGACAAACAGAAGCAGCTGAGGCCAACGCCGAACCGCGACCAAATACAGCGTCGTATACGCACCGCTA
This sequence comes from Acidobacteriota bacterium, assembly GCA_046765655.1. Lineage (GTDB taxonomy): Bacteria > Acidobacteriota > Blastocatellia > Pyrinomonadales > Pyrinomonadaceae > PSRF01. Next base: position 12,610 of record JBKPMX010000143.1, on the reverse strand, counting down.
AAGATCAGCATCTGGCCGAAGTCTTTCAACGCAAAAAACGGAACGAAAGGCAATGCGGCCATCACGAGCAACGGTACGATGTCGCGCGCTCTCGGTATGCCCCAGTAAGTTTCAGCCAGATCCTTGTAACGAGCCGTCAGTATCCCAGCGAAGCCAACCAGGAATGGGATCTTCGAAGGCTCCCACGGAGTCATATTGCCCAGGGCCTTCCCGGCGCTGGACGTCACGACGGCCATCGAGAGTGGAATCAACGTGAGCAGGACGATGATGAAGCTGTTTCGCTGTAACCAGAGTAGAAAGCCGTCGCGGCTGCAAAATGAGTACGCGATGGCGAATGCCAGAAACGAAAAGATTGGAATCCAGGTATAGCCCGCAGTGAGCGCGTTCCCGAACGAATAGTTTGATTCTTTGCGTGGTAGCTTATCGATATCGACAGGTTCCGCCGGAGTTGGTGGCAACCCCATCATTTGTTTCTTGAGCGGCTCGTAGTTCTCCATGATGTAACGCATGCGCAACGCCTGCATTTTCTCTTCGCGGGCCGCCGACTTGTTGCGCGCGTTATATTCAGGATCACTGTAAAGCCGGTACTGGATGAGCATGCCAAACGCAAACAGCATGATCGCCGTGGTGAAGAGTATCCAATTGCCGACAAACTTCTTCCTGCGCGAGAGCCAGATCACAAGAAAGATTAGTGGCAAGAACATCAGCAGATCACGAACGCCACCGATCGTCGAAGTTTCATATCCGCGTAGCACGCCTGCGCGATGGATTGCGATGTAACCGGCCACTTCCAGTGCCAGTATGATCAAGATGATCAGCAGGTGTGATGACGCTCGATTCTTCATCTTTGTCGTGGTCGTAGAATTGGTGTTGGTGTGTTTGTCGGTGGTGGGGTCCGCACATTGTTGAAATAACCGAGATCCCGCGCCTTCAAAACCAACGCCGCCGCAATCGGCGCCGCTGACCGCGATCCATAACCTCCTCCTTCAACAATGATCGCCATCGCCAATTGCGGTCGTTCCAGTGGGGCGATGCACAGGAACCAGCCATCGATTCGCGGATGTTCATCGTCCATTACGACTTCATCGTATTCGCGAATGATATTCCCTCGGTTGTCTTTCTCGACTTTGTGTCGCCTAACAACTTCGCCTGTCTTGGGGTCATAGAGAGGAACTACTTTTTGAGCCGTACCAGTCTTACCGCCGGCGTTGATCCCCGCCGCTTTCACTGGCGCAAACACTCCACGAGCCGTTCCGCTCGGTCCACCCGTAACTAATCCCATAATGGATCGCATTGTCGCTGCGACTTGGGGCGTTACGACCTGCTTGAACACTTGCGGCGTAAGATTGAATTCAATCTTCGGCTTCATCAAACGGCCATCGGTGTTTCCGATCGTTGCGGCAGCGAGCGCCATTTGAAACGGAGTCATCTGACCAGCGTAACCCTGGCCATAACCCATCAAAGCCAGGTCATAGCGGGTCACTTGTTTGCCGGTGACGATTGTCGCCTCACGCGGCGCCAGTGCCCGCTTCACAGCATCATTACTTCCGTTCCAGATCTCAGTTTGTTTGCGACCACGAAGTGCTTCGGCAGGAGTATCGTAAGCACCGATACCGAGCAGCTCTGCCGCGCGCTTGAGCTTTTCTGGACCAAGCTTTACCCCCATTTGAGCGAAGTACTGATTGCACGACACTTCATACGCCGTATCGATACCAATATGGCCATGCACTTCACCTGGGCCACCGTCATCGAAGATTACGTTCGCGCCTGGCGCGGCGTAGTAGCCGGAACCGCTGCACGTGAATTCCGTATCCTGTTCACCGGCGAGGAACGCCGCCGTCATTGTCACAGTCTTAAATGTTGAGCCGGGGATGTAGTAAGCACCAAGCGCGCGACTTACGAGTGGCTTGTCTCGTTCGTTTGCTTCTAATCGAATCCACGTTGCCTCGTCTTCGACGTCTTTCAAGCTATAGGACGGTTCGCTGTACAACGCCAACACCTCGCCGGTCTGCGGATTCACGATGACGACGGCGCCGTGCTTGCCCTTCATTAGATCGACAGCAGTTTGCTGGAGATAACGATCAATCGTGAGACGGACGTCCTGGTTTCCCTTGAATTGAACTGTTCGACCGCGAACGACGTCGAGGGCTTCGGGAAGTGCACCGCTCTGTACGCCGAACAATGCACGCTCGAGGCCTGGGTCGCCACGATCGGAACCGAAGATATGCGCGAATGCTTTATCCATCGGATATTCGCGATGGATATCGCCGTTCGGATCGCGCTTGTAATAAGCGAGCGGCTGGTCCAAACGGCCACTGCGGTCCAGTATCCACCCTCGTAAGGTAGACTCTGACAGTCTTCGCACGCGAAGGTCCTTGTAACTCAGCTCTTGAAACTTCTCGTTCTGTTCGGGAGCGTAGCGCGCCCAGTAAATATGAAATCCAAAAACACCGAGCGCCAATAGGATGAACAGCCAACGCAAAGCACGCAGACCACGATTTGTCGAGGTGGATCCCATCCGCTTTCGAACTTCTTTGGGCAATTCTTCCAGACCGACCATTACGGCAGCGGGCCTTTTGCGACTGCGCAATAAGCCAACAAGCAGCAGTAGCGTCACGAAGGCCATCCCGCCGACGTAAATCAGCGTGTAGAGCGCGGGCATTCTTTCAGGCACGTGTGGGGTTGGGGTGGGACTTGGTGTTTGGAAGAGAAATAGAATTGAGAGAAGCAGGATCATCAGTCTGCTGTCGATGTCAGATACGGTTTTCGCTTGTCAGGTCCGTATCGAACATTAGTCGCTCCTTCGCAATCTTACTTCGATATCGCCAAATCCGATTACATCGCCATCTTCGACCTGGCGAGATTCGCCGTAAGCAATGCGCCGTCCATTGATATAAGTGCCGTTCGTCGATCCCGTGTCTGCAACAAGAATCGTGCCTTCAGAGGTCATCAATAAGGCTCCGTGAATCTTCGAGACGCTCGCATCATTTAAGGTCAGTTCATTGTCAGAAGCGCGTCCGACATTAAGTCGCCGCCCGCCGGGTTTAAACGCGAGCGGTATCTCTCGCGTGCCGTCACGAAAACTAATTCGGGCCATCACCTGAATGTCAGGCATGGGCGGAGATGCATACGCTGGTGTTACGACGCCAGCCGCTTTGGTGCGCCGCTCCAGGTCTTCTTGACGCAATTGCTCTTCAAACTCACCGAAGTTGGGATCTACTGAAATGCCGCTCGTGAAAATATCGACTTCCGCGTCGACAGTCACCGGCGCGAGAGTTCGATAGCGGTGGTCGTTAATATGGTCGACCGCTGCGGCAAGGATTTCGTTTTTTAGGTCGTTGATTATTTCGGGAGGGGCTTCTGAGTGAGTGCCCCACTCTACTTTCAGCACGAGATGATGCGGCGCGATCTTGCCCTTGCCTTCATCTCGTACGCGCTCATCGATCAAACGTTTCATTCGTTCGACGAGTTTTGAGGTAGTCAGTCCGCTCTTTGGCTCTATGGTGCGACCAAACTTACGGTCCACAACATCGCCCATGCTTTCAAGGACGCGTCGCAGCAGACGCTCTGGGAGTGCCTCTGATCGGCGCTCCTTGTCCTGAGGCGTATCGGTTACGCGTTTTGAATCGCCAGCATCAGCCATAAAGCTCAATACGAGTTTCCGTTCAGAGAGTTCTTACCGCCGAACGATGCTAAAAACGCAGTCCGTCGGTTGACTGCGCACAAGAAGGGTAATATTGCTGGGTCGCGGCTATTCTAGCGTAACTGGAAGAAACGCGGAACAGCCATCGACTGCCAGGGAATCTCTTTTATGTGTTCCGCCTTGCCACCGTTGAATACACTCAACAACAGGTTCGCTGTCTCTCGCTTGTGTTGACGCCTTCAACGTAGCAAGGGAAACGCAGAAGATGCCGGGACTCGGAGATCGCGGAGAATGGTCGCCGCGTTACTGGTCCGCGGCTACATTGCGACTCGACGCTTTTTCTCAAACAATTGCGCACGCGGTGTCGTTTTGATCGCAAATACAGTTATGATTGCGGCAACCCGCAATCCCATATCTAAACCCCAATCTGTTCTCACGTCTTTGCGTGCGAGACCATGAAAGTTGATAGGTTTAGAAAATGGAAAAAAGACGGTTAGAGCAAATAGAGCGATACATCTTCGACCTCTTCCGCGAGCGAGGATCATCGCGCCTTCTAGCAAAAGAAGTATTCGACAGCACGGGCGCATTCAGCAACGCCGATCTAGTACGAGCCTTTGAGGATTTGGAGAAGAAGTGGCGAATGCTGACTCGCTATACCAAAGAGGGAAGCGATTGGGTAACGTTAACGCCTGAGGGCGCCGATTACGCAGGTCTTACCGCGGCGCCAGATTCCCAGGTTGCTTTTCTGCACCCACCTAAGAGCATCACCTGATCAAAGCGCTCCTCGTAAAGCGCTCTTGTGTGATGGACCAACCAGCTGACTGTGTGATCTGCAAACTACTTGCAGGTGAACTCGAAGTGAGCATGGTTCACCAGGATGATCTGTGTTCAGCGTTCATGGACATCCAACCAGTGAATCGCGGTCACGTGCTGGTCGTCCCAAACCGGCACACCGCTGAAGTGCCTGAATTAACTGAGGCAGAGAGCGCGCGCATGTTGGTCCTGGCCCAACGGATCAATGCCGCGCTTCGCAAGAGCGGACTGAAATGCGAAGGGGTGAACTTCTTTCTGGCGGATGGTGAAGCGGCAGGTCAGGAAGTATTCCACGTTCACCTCCACATCTTTCCTCGCTTCACCAAGGACGGATTTCGCTTAATTTTGCCGTCGGACTATGGCAAGCAGCCATCGCGGCGAAACCTCGACGAGACAGCAGCTCTCATAAGAAAGCACCTCGAGAAATAGCTGCGCTGTTCTTGGCCCATAAAGTAAGATTCAACCCATCAGGAGGCAATCGTACCGCGTAACCGACAATGCGTGGCGTGATGAAGCTGGATCCCCACAAACTGCTCAAGCCTGAAAACCGCGGGATACTTCTCGACGTCGTCGTCTTCTTTCTTAATCTGACCTTGATGATCGTTTTGACGCGGCTCACCAGGCAGCTCGTCAACGATGCCAACAACGACAATTCAGCAAAAGCGCTAATTGGATTTTATTTCGTCGCCCTATTTCTGCTACAGCCACTCGGGCCGGTTTTAAAGCGCTGGACATTTCATCAGCATGCCAAGGTTGACACTAGCTCATTCGTTGGCTGCCTACTTCCGGTGTTCATGCTCTTTTACCTGGTGATGATGCTGTTGATTTCGTCGACGGCGACGATAATTCTCGGAGACATCTTTGAAGGCGAGGGAGGAGAAATCGGAACGGTACTCATCCTTGTGGGGTTCCTTTGGTCGATCTTCAACACGGTGTTGATCTCTCGTTACTTCCTTAAGCCGAAAAAACCACCCCGTTGGAAGTTTCTGACTACGCCTCAAGCGGCCATGCTTGGTGATGTATGTATGTTCTTGAATGTTATCAGCCTTCAAGTTCTTTGGAACAACTTAACGACTGCTGAGTCGTTCTGGCAGCACACGCTGAGTACGCCGTTGGGCAGACCCGGCAGTGTGACGGACATTTTGGGACGCTTCATCGTGATAGGAGTCCTGGCGATGCTCGTCTATTTTCCGGGCAGGATTTTTTATCTAATTGAAGATCGCAACCGCAAAGTAGCGTGGCTAACGATGATTTTGGCTAACCTGCCACTGTTATTGAGAGCGGTCTTCTCAGCACCGAGATAAGTGACGAGTGATAAGGTGATCCCGACATTGGGCCACGGCTGCCTGCGCTTGTGAAAGAGTGTGGCTCTTGTAGCGTTGGCGTAAAATCGTTCAGCCTATGGCTCTGACGGGCGAAACGAAGCTGATTACTCCGATCACATTGCAGGGCATCGTGGCTGGCGTTATTGAGAAACAGCTGGCTACAAAGGAAGAAATTGAGGAGCTAACGGAACAGCTTTTTGATCTTGCGGAAGATGAAACCACTCTTGCTGGTCTACCACGCGGCGTTCAAGTTTGGGCACAACGAGAACCTGACCGCGGGTAGCGTCGTACACTAAACTAAGCCATGCAATATCTGATACCAATAGGTGAATATGTCATTCCCATAGCGGCATTAGTCCTGGCGCTCATCGTATGGTATTGGGATGACCTCCGCATCGCAGGGCGTTTAGTTAAAAAATTAGTTCAATGGATGCGCGCCTGAATTTGTCTACTTCCTTCGGAATCTGAGCTATACTCCGTCGTCCGTCTCGCATTAACTCAGAAATCACAGCTCACTGGTCCACGCTCTACTCACGTTGCTCTGCGGAGAAGCTCATGGCTGAAAATGAATCAAGCGACATGAATGCTAAGACAATTGTCTATCTAATCATCATGGCAGTTGCGGTCTCACTCGTAGTGACGCTCGTGCAGGTACTAATTGTCGGGAAGTCGAATGCCGCAATCACCGGGGGAATTGTTGGTGCGACTATCGTTGGTATCTGGATGAGCGTTAAGAACAAGAAAAAGGCATGACCACATCCAAACGGGTATTTAGTGCAGTTGCGTTAGTCGGTGTGTTCTCTGTGCTTCCGATCACGGTCAAGCTGGCGTAGCGACCGGAAGAGCTGATTGCGGTGCGAAAATACTTACAACTACTCCTTTTGTTAACAGCCGCGCTGCTTATGTTGTTCGCGGCCTTCACCACGACGACAGTTTCTGTCCCTCACCTGCGTGAAGACCTTCTGGAAATCAACGTCAGGCCGACGCTGCTCGGCGCCGTAATGATGTTCCTGCACTTCGGATCGTTCGCAATGTTTGGCTTTGGAGCACTGGTGTTAGTTCTTGCGATTAGAGCGTTGCGGGCAGCAGGTACTGATAGACTTCTTATAGCTATCATTGCTGCGGTCTTTCTGCTGTTTGGCATTACCGCCTTCATTGGGACAGGAAGTCATCACATGCTTGGCTACGCATTGATGGGCCTTTTAATGGTCGGTGCTGCCGTCGCTAAATAACTGTTCTCATGCGTGTCACATCCTTCGCTCCACAGTTCCTCGTCGACGACCTTCAGCGCTCGATTTCGTATTTACCAGACGATCGGTTTCACGTTCGATGAGCCGTGGGAGGGGTTCTACGCTATCGGCTATCTGAATGGATTGGAACTTCACCTGAAGGAAGCACCCAAGAACGAATCGGAGCGTCAGCACAGCGGACGGATTAGTAAATGAGGATCTTGCCGCTTCCAATGCGCGGCGCAAGTGCTAGCTATTCTCATGCGATTGTCGATTCAACGTACGGCCCTGGCTGTTTCACTTCTTTCACTCTCGCTCACGAGCGTTGCTCCGCTGAACTCGCATCGCGCTGAGGCGGCAAACAACACGCTCAACCAGGTCAGCGACGAACGGCGTCAAGCCGAAGCCGCGATTGAACAACTCAAACGCGGTGAACGGCTGGGTGAGGTTTGGTTGCTATTTCGGCACAGCGCAAATCCTACCGTGCGTTCCTACCTCGTAAACAGTTGCGCTCGGCTTGACGTTGATCCGGAGTTGCTTGTCGCGCAACTGAAGATCGAGACAGACACATCAGCGCGACGAGCATTGATTCTGACGCTTGGCGGGTATCGTGAGCGTGATTCATCGGAATGGAGAGCATTAATCGATATGCTGCGCTCCTGGTACAAGACGGATCCGGATGCGGGAATTCATTCAGCCATCGACTGGTTGCTTCGTCGTTGGAACAGACAAGCAATTGTTCAAGGAGTTAACGAGTCTCTTCGCGGCAGACGACCGGGACGAGGAGATTGGTATGTAACCAACGAGGGACAGACGATGGTGATTATTCGCAGTCCTCCGGAATACATAGCAGGTTCAACCAATGAGCGCGGAAGAACGCCGGATGAAACTTTGCATCGGGTGCGAATCCCACGGTCGTTTGCGGTAGCAGTCAAGGAGATCACGGTCGGCCAGTTTCAAAGATTCTTAGCTGCGAATCCGAAACTGGAGATCCGGTACCCGGATGCGCGCAAGGACCCTCATCGTGGATCAGAAGTGATGAAGTCACACAGTCCTGAAGACGATTGCCCGCAAATCGTGGTCACCTGGTACGAAGCAGCTCAATACTGCAACTGGCTAAGTCAACGCGAAGGTATTCCGCAAAGTGAGTGGATCTATCCAGTTGATCCGAACGAGATCGAATCAGGCATGACACTGCCGGCGAACTACCTTCACCGAACTGGTTACCGTCTATTGACCGAGGCGGAGTGGGAATTTGCCGCTCGTGCCGGATCGACGACAAGCCGCTTCTATGGCGACGCAGAGGAGTTGCTCGGCGAGTATGCGGTCTATGCGAGGAATCCACCAAAGAAAAAAGGTGACCCGAATGATCCGAACGATCCGCAACGAACAGCGCGTGTAGGGAGCCTCAAGCCGAACGATTTTGGAATATTCGATATCTACGGGAATGTTTGGGAATGGATTCAGGACCGACGAGTGGAATATTCAGCGAACGTTCTTCAGGTTGATGATGAAGATAAGGTGTTGGTGGTGAATGATGAGCAATGGCGCATGCGACGAGGCGGATCATTTACCTACGATGCCTCGGTGATGAGATCGGCGCATCGTGGTAGACCAGATGGCTATCTGCCAAACGAGCGTCGCGACAGCGTTGGCTTCCGTATCGGCCGAACAGTGAAGTGACGTTTGATACGGTTCACAGCCCAAGTCCCTCCTCAGAAATCGCTCAACAAATGTCAGATACGCTTTGGGAAGCTTTGAACAAGTGACCAGGCTATTCAGTACCATTCGCGATAGCGGATGGCCAAATCTCAACACCCGCACTAATGGCGTTGAGTCTTGGCCATCCGCTATCGCGAATGGTACCGAATAGCCTGGTCATCGGGACTAGAAACTAAAAGTGTGTCGAACATCCGCATATAACCGACGACATTTTGTAACGTTTGCCGCGCTAGAATCGTAGCCGCTTTTGGACCAGCGGAGGTTGATGATGCGGCTGAGACTTCTAGCTTTTCTAGTCGTCGCGGTGCTCTTGTTATTCGCCGCGTGTGCTAAGAAAGGTAATTCACCGGCGAGCGCGAGCTCTGGTGCTACCAGCAGCGATGGACGCGTGACGCTCGGCGATGGGCGCGTCTCTTTCATTCCTCCCCCAAACCTCAAGCAACTAACAAAGGAGCAGATTGCTGCATCAAAGTTCAATAAAAACAAGCCTCCTGATTATTTGTTCGCGAACGACTCTCAAACGGTGACAGTGGGAGTCGTTTTCAATTTCATCGATCTAAAACCGGAGGAACTCGAAGACTACCTGTACGCCAACCATCGTTTGTTATCGATGGCGATCGCGGACGTTCGGTTTGTGACCGAAGAGATCGTCGACATCAACAATCGAAAGTGGGCGCACTTCGAGGTTATGAGCGAAGCTCCTGATGTGGCTCTTCATAACCACCAATACACGACGTCTTTCAATGACGGAGCGTTGGTCTTCGGGTTTAATTCAACGGTACAGGAGTATGAGCAGTACAAAGACGCGCTTCTCAAGAGTGTGCAATCGATTGTGGTCAAGGATTAGCAGTGTGAGGTGTGGAACATGGCGGAGCTTTTACAAAAATACTCAACCACGGTAGTAGGACGCGACGGAACCGAGTACGTCGTCAGAAGTTATGGTGAAGAGAGAAGTGATGGTACGTGGACAGGATGGCTTGAATTTGAGCCGAGTGGTCCGACGGGGCAAGTATTTCGCACAGGTCAGGAGACATCGCAACCGAACCGCGTGACGATCGAATACTGGGCTACCGGTCTGGAACCCGTGTACTTCGAAGGGGCGTTAGAAAGGGCGCTGGATAGCGGTGAGAAATCGCGGTCCAGTAACGCTAGCTGAACTGTCGGCGACAACAATCGGAACAGGAAGTCCGTCGAACGTTCACCCCGTCTAAGACGAACTCGGGAAGATCCTCTAAGTTACTTTCGAGGTGGGGGAGGTAATCAAGATGAAGAATCCCGCGTTATATTCGGCGGCCCTTTTGCTACTGCTGTCGATTGCTCCCACCGCTCTTGGGCAGGAGCCAGCTAGACCCCAGGCAACACCGGAACCGTTGCGCGTAATCGTTTACGACGGTCAACTCAGTGCCCTGCTGGCCACCTTTGCAGAGCAATACCATGTTGTAATCGGTTTTGAATCCGATGTGCAGTCGCCCGAACGGATCAAGTTCGAGGCGCGCGATGTTACTTTTCATCAGACTCTGGATGCGATGGTGATCGCAGAACCGCGTTATCAGTGGCGTGAGATTGATGGCTCAATAGAGTTCTACCCTACGGTTCGCATCAATCCAGTCCTCGACACCGCGATTCAGAAGTTTGAAGTGAAGGATTCGCGTTTCGCCGAAGCGGTCGACAGTCTGATCAATTTGCCTGAGGTCAAATCAAGTCTAGCCGCAATGGCGTTGACAAGAAATGAGTCAAGCAACCGTCCTCGTGGCGTAGGCAATGCTTTTTCTCTGCGCCTTGAACAGGTGACAGTGCGCCAGGCTTTGCACGAGATTGCGAAACGTAGTGGGACTTACTTTTGGTCGTTTCATGTGTTCGGCGACAAGGTAAAATTCTTCTCGCTTGGGAACACTCTTTAAGTTCTATTCGACGCGAACAAAGCGCGTCGTGCGCCCGAGCTTTCCGGAGCTTTTGTCAACAACGGCAACTGCAATCCTATAGAAGCCCGCTCGTCTGCTTCAAACTGAAACTTCGATACCACACCATCGCGACGCGCGCGCTCCAAGTCGGCATCCTTTACCTCAAAGGAACTGTCTTGGTCCGTGTGCTTGAGAATCTTCCATTCGGTCCGGTTACTCTCACCGACAACATCAGAGAGAAGCGATAGATTCCTTGATCGGTACTTTCCGCTTCAGCCTGAGTGCGCAATTAGCAGAATTGCGGTCGCAGCGATGGCCGGGTGCCGTCGAGATGTCTTCACGAGTCGGGTTTCTCCGGACGAAGAGATGAGAATCTACCGGTACTACCCTTGATGCTGAACACTGATACAATGCCCCGACGTATTCATGCAAGCTGTTCGTTAGCTTAACTGTAGGACGGTCCATCTCTACAAATAGTGAGTGCGATAAAGGAGACGCGAAATGCCATTGCAGATTGGCGAACGTCAGGTCGGTGACGTAACTGTGCTGGATCTCTGGGGGCAGATATTGATCGGCGACACAAGCGAAACGTTGCGGTCGACAATCAAGCAGCTGACGGAAGCGGGACACACAAAAGTGCTCCTGCATCTCGGGGGTGTCCATCAAGTCGATTCGAGCGGGTTGGGAAGCCTGGTCGCGATGTATCTGAGCATTCGCAAATCCGGCGGCGATCTAAAACTGCTTCAGTTAAGTGATAAGTTGGAGAATCTGATGGTGATGACGAAGCTACTGACCGTGTTCGACACCTATAAGGATGAAGCTCTCGCGCTCGAGAGTTTCCATTAACCTATCCCGCGGAATGCTTTTCTTCAAACGCAAATCACTCTATCCGCCTAAGCAAGGCAACCGAGCCAACGCGAATCGTTTGCATAATGAGTATGTGAAGCATCTCAAGTTGATTAGAGCGGAATTGCCGGAGAGCGCATGGAAACTCGCGGGCCTCATGTTTCACGACGCAAAAGTTCTCAAGGTGCATCAACCCAAAAAGCGCGAACTCACGATTACGCTTGAGGGTGGTTACTGGGGGTCGGGTTACGACTTCTTTAAAGATCGCCCCCTTAACGGACGATATACGGATCTATCATTCTTCGGGGTTAAGAAGGCATGGGTGCCGCCAACGATTGTTGGAGATTGGTGGCTTCACGAAGAGATGAATCTGTCAGACATTGCGCGCTTCGATTACCAAGCGATGCTCGCGAAAGACGAAATTCGAATTCAGGCAGATGAGGTCGAAATACGATGTTATGATTCGCTGCCGCAGAGATGATGTAACCCTTGGGCCCGGAGGGAATGAATCTCGATGGAATGGATCTCGATGGCTCTAGTATCGACGGGTGTTGGATACGCATGAACAATCTTCTGCAAAACTGCCCGGTGATTATTGAAACTCCAATCGCATGGGGGCAAATGGATGCGTTTCGTCATCTCAATAACACAACCTACTTTCGTTTCTTCGAGAGCGGCAGAATTGCGTATTTCGAGCGGCTGAATTTTATGGAGTACATGGAAGAAACGGGAGTCGGTCCAATTTTGGCTTCCACCAATTGTCGCTTCAGAATTCCGCTGACCTATCCGGATAATGTTTCAATCGGAACTCGCGTATCGACGATCGAGGAAGATCGATTCACGATGGAGTACGTTATTGTGAGTCACAAGCACCAGAAAGTTGCTGCGGATGGGAGTGGTCTGATTGTTTGTTTTGACTACAAAGAGAACAAGAAAGTGCCCGTCCCCGCAGAGATCAGAACAAGAATCGAGCAGTTGGAAGCGACTGTCGGTAAGGTGAGTGGCTCCGACTCGAAAGGCTCACGACAAACTGAAGGAAGCTCTGATCAAGTCGTCCGAGCTATTCAGTACCGTCCGCGGTAGCGGATGGCCACCACTCAAGCGACGATATTAGTGCCACCTGTATCCTCA
>JBKPMX010000142.1:0-30943 GCA_046765655.1 Acidobacteriota bacterium | reverse complement strand
GGTTGGAACCGTATAAGCGCTAGTGAGAGAGTAATCGTTGCCTTCTATCAAAGCAAAGAGTTTTTCTCCTTAAGTTAACGGCTGAAGATCTCAAGAGAAGGTTTCTTCTTCACTTGAAAATTGAGCCTCGAACGAATGAGTGTGACTAACCCAAAGACAATAAAACCCCCAGCGAATAACATTGCCCAGTGCCGGCGGAAGGGAAGTCGAAACATGCGGTAACTGAGATGTCCGCTGTTCAGTCGAATCCCCTCCATCACGATCGCCCATAAGCTACCGAGTGCTACACCTGTGGCAGCCGCACCTACACCAATCGCAATGGCCAACAGCCAATACCCGGATTCTTCTGGTGAAAACCGACGTCGAATAAGTCCCGCGAGATAGTAGGCTGCAAATGAGTAGAACAAACCGAAAGTGAGGATTACTACTAGATCGAAACCGATGTCACGACTCGCGCTGTATTGACGCACTGTTGCAGCGTCGACGGTATGAAGCGCAGCGATGCCCTGGAAATACTTCTCCATGCACTGGTCCTGTTGGCGATCATACTCCGGTGAAAGATGGAAATACGCATCGGCCCAACGAATCGAGACGTCCTCGGAGGTCACAGCGTCGTACCACAAATGCCGCCGATCGGCGAATTTGTTTAAATCCAACGACCGATTGTCGTGTTCGGTCCATGTGCAGTCTGTGGTGACGACGTGGTCGCCTGGTCGAGCGCAAGCTGTCAGAGTGAGTATCAACAGAGCAAAGACGAATAGTCGAGTCATGGATGGTTAGACTCGCAGAGGAGAAAGAAGTTCCGGAAAACCAACTGCGAGGGACTCATTCTCTTCATCAACTCATATAACAGGCGAAAGGATTTGGGTTCTCCACTCCGTAGGAGTGCGATGTTTGTAGTACGGGTGAGGTTGGGTTCGCCGCACTCCTTTAGGAGTGCCATGTTGGATGACGATTCTTCGCATTCTTTGCGCCGGAGGCTACAAAATTAATGGAAACGAGAGGTGAAAAGCTGGACTCCAAGACCCTACGTTGTGGTCGCGTACATGACATCGCACTCCTAAAGGAGTGTGTCGGTTCAGGCAATAGCGAGCTATAAACATTCACCCCTACGGGGGCTCGGTGTCGCTACTCCTCAGCCATTCTCTTCATCAGTTCGTACAGCTTCAACGTCGTGTTGAGATTTCGCACCGTCACCTCTTGAAAGGTCTTCTTGTTCGAGGCCTTCGCCATTGTGGTTTGGTTTAAGTCGCATAAAAGGGAAGACCACAGAAGCGCTCCCTGACGATAGACAACAACTTCCTCGATCTCTTTGTTGGGTTCCAATCCCTTCAGGATATCTTGCGAATCGATCGTGTGGCGGAGGAACATGACGTTGAATCTGTACGCCTTGTCGCCGTTCCAGTTCTTAGGCAAGCTCGAAACCAGTTTCTCTATCTCGGCATAACTCTTCACCACCACGTTCGATCCAAGTTTGTATTCCTTCGACAGCATTTGCTCGATCTTCTTTTCCAGTTTCCGGGCGTCAGGCTCTTTTGATTTGAAGAGGATGTTACCGCTATTGATGTAGGTGCTTATGTCTTTGAAGCCGAGCGCTTCGAAACTCTTCTTCAGCGAACTCATGCTGATCATGTTCTTCCCACCGACGTTCACGCCGCGGAGAAGAGCTACGAATCTGGAGTTTGATGCGGACGATTTCTTTGTGTTAGGTAATCACTCCGTTAGGAGTGCGATGTTTATAGCATAGGACCGGGAGGGTTGTACTCCGTTAGGAGAGCGATGTTGATTCGTCAGCGGTCGTTAATCGGGATGAGGACCAGAAGAATATTGCACCGGCGCCGAGGATGAATAGTACCGGAACACCGACAATGACGAACACATCCGAAGCCCATGTGTTGCTGTCAAAGATACCCTTGCCACACGCTATAACGCCGTGTCCCCGAATTAACCAAAATGCGATCAAAGAAAGCAAGAATTCGGCGGCAATCAAGATGATGAAGCTGAGCGTTCGTACCGCACTATAGTTAAACGTCTTCACGCCACCGTTCAGGCAAAACAAATACCGAAACAAGCAGTGCAGAAAATGTGGGATTCTTGAGGCCCGACGGTTGTTTGGCGCAGGGATTTTCTGACAGACGGACGACTACGAAACCGAATGACCTTGAGGATCGGTGCTCGATATCGCACTCCTAAAGGAGTGCAAGCGGACTTGGCGGTTCGCGGTCTATAAACATCGCACCCCTACGGGGGGAGACCTAGACGCTGGTGATCTCTTGTTCTTTCGACTTCGATAGGTCGTCGATCTTTGTGATGTAGGTGTTGGTGAGTTTTTGAATTTCGTCCAGTCCGTCGCGTTCGGCATCTTCCGAGATCGTCTTGTCTTTCAACATCTTCTTTAGGCGCTCATTCGCATCTCGTCGGACGTTGCGAACAGCCGTGCGGTGATCTTCTGCGATGTCGTGAACTTGTTTAGCGAGTTGTTTCCGGCGCTCTTCGGTGAGGGGTGGAATTGGAATGCGAACGAGCTTGCCATCGTTTGAAGGATTCAAGCCAAGGTCTGCCCCTCTGATTGCTTTTTCAACGGCGCCGAGTTGCGACTGGTCCCAGGGCTGTACAGTCAACATCTGCGGCTCGGGAGCATGGACGGACGCCATCTGATTCAATGGAGTCATCGTGCCATAGTAGTCAACCATTACCGTGTCGAGCAGACTCACCGCGGCGCGACCAGTTCGAATCGTCGCGAGCTTGCGACGAAAATCGTCGATCACCGTGTCCATTCGCGGGCGCGTTTCTTTGGTTACGTCCTTTTCGCTCATCGTGTCGACTCCGTTTTATCCTTTGTGCACCCTTTGTGTTCTCTGTGCCTCTGTGGTCGGCTGCGATCGTTTAGTGCCTTCACCACAGAGACACGGAGAACATAGAGGGTGCACGAAGAAGTTCAATACGCTAACTTGCCTAACGAAACTTTCGTCCCCACACCAGGTTCTCCCGAAACTACCCGCGTGATATTCCCAGGTTCTTTCATATTGAAAACGATAATGGGCAAGTTGTTGTCCCTGCAAAGCGAGATAGCAGATGCATCCATCACGCGCAACTGCCGCTCAAGCACCTCTTGATACGTTATCTCACTGTATCTTTCGGCTTCGGGATCCTGCATTGGATCAGCTGAATAAATGCCATCGACCTTAGTCGCCTTTAGAATGATGTCGGCCTTGATCTCAAGGGCGCGCAGAGCAGCGGTAGAATCCGTTGTGAAGTAGGGATTGCCCGTGCCTGCTGCAAAGATCACGATGCGACCTTTTTCCAGATGACGCACAGCGCGGCGGCGGATGAACGACTCCGCCAGCTGCGGAATGTCGATCGCCGATAAAACTCGCGTGTGTACGTCGACCTTCTCGAGCGCGTCCTGCAAAACCACTGCATTCATGACAGTGGCCAGCATCCCGATGTAGTCAGCCGAAGAGCGGTCCATGTTCCCAGCGCTTTTTGAAACGCCGCGGAAAATGTTCCCACCGCCAACTACCACCGCGACTTCAACACCCAACTCGTGAACGGCTTTCAGTTGTTCAGCAACGTTACGCGCGACGTTGACGTCGATACCGTAGTTCTGTTCGCCCATCAGCGCTTCACCGGAGATCTTCAGCAGCACGCGCTTGTAAGCGAACTTGTTGGTTGTCTCTTTAGCAGGTTTCGTCATAGAGATTTGGTTGCTCTAGCCGACCAGCGAAGCGACTTCGCCGCCAAAGTCCTCGGAGCGTTTGTCGAGACCTTCACCCATCTTGTAGCGGGTGAATCGACGAATAGTAATCTTCTCGCCGGTCTTCGCGACCTTTTCGGTAACGAGTTCGCCAACCGTCTTCGAAGGCTCTTTGACGAACGGTTGATCGAGCAGAACAGCGCCCTCGTAGTACCTGTTCATCAGGCCTTCGACGATCTTCTGAACGATTTGCTCCGGCTTGTTTGCGTTCTTTGGATCGTTCTTCACCTGGGCCAGCGCGATTTCCCGCTCCTTCTCGAGTGCGTCAGCAGGAACATCCTCGCGCGAAACAAAGCGCGGCTCCGCGGCCGCGATGTGCATAGCGACGTCTTTAACTAGCTGCTGAAACTCCTCGCCGCGAGCGACGAAATCGGTCTCACAATTAATCTCAACCAGCACACCGACTTTTCCGCCCATGTGAATGTATTGACCAACGATGCCTTCTGCGGCGATACGTCCCTCGCGCTTCTTAGCCGATGCTAGTCCGCGTTTGCGCAGGATCTCAACTGCTTTCTCTTCGATACCCTCAGCTTCAATCAGCGCGTTCTTGCACTCCATCATGCCTGCGCCGGTTTTTTCACGAAGCTGCTTTACTGATGCTGCTGTAATGTCCGCCATGATTGCTACTCTCTCCATACGTCGTCATTCAGTACCGTTCGCGGTAGCGAAGGGCCTGGTGTCAGTCCCGAATTGAGTGTCGGCCATTCGCTACCGCGAACGGTGAATAGAGCGATTCTCCATCCAGTCAATGAAAAACGCAGCCCGGCGGAAGGTCCGCTAAAGGCTGCGCTCGCCGATGAATAAAAATCTCGTTAGCTTGCTGCCACGACTGACTCGGCGCCTTCATCTTGCGCCTCTGTCTCGGGGCTTTCGTCCATCTGAGAAGTCGTCGATTCAGGCTGCGCGCCATCGTTGGTTGCTTCGCTACCTTCAGCGGTCGAAGCTTGCAGGTCACCGGTGTCCGCCGCTGTTCCTTCCCCTGTTTCGCCTGATTCTGCCGTCGGCTCCGCAGCGACTACACCACCCTCGGTCGCGATTTGATTTCCTTCGACGATCGCATCAGAAATACGTGATGCGAACAAACGAACGGCTCGCAGGGCATCGTCGTTACCCGGAATCACGTAATCGATTCCGTCGGGCGAACAGTTGGTGTCGACAACCGCAACGATCGGAATACCAAGACGATTCGCCTCAGCGACCGCGATCTCTTCCTTCTTGACGTCGATAATAAAAACAACGTCCGGTAGTCGCGACATCGACTTAATGCCAGACAGGTTCTTGTTCAAACTCTCGCGTTCGCGATCGAGCTTGATGCGTTCCTTCTTGGTCAACTTCTCGTAACGCCCATCGGTTTGCATCGCCTCGAGATCTTTCAGACGTTTGATCGATTTCTGGACCGTCTGAAAATTTGTCAGCAGACCACCGAGCCACCGCTGGTTCACGTAATACTGACCGCACTTCTCAGCTTCTTCGCGAATCGCATCCTGAGCTTGACGTTTAGTGCCTACGAAAAGAACGGTGCGACCTTTGTCCTCAGCAATCTGGCCGGTGACAAAAGCTATCGCCTCACGGAACATCCGCTGAGTTTTTTGCAGGTCAATAATGTAAATGCCGTTGCGCTCGCCAAAGATGTATTCCTTCATCTTTGGATTCCAGCGCCTTACCTGGTGGCCGAAGTGAACACCGGCCTCCAGCAACTCTTTCATCGTAACCGAAACCACGCAATCTCCTTCTGTTAATTGGTTTAATGTACTTGCCGCCGCTTCACGACTTCTTCAACTGAAGCAACCAATCAAGCAGCGACAATGGATTCAAAGAATTTCGGATTCGAATTTCGTTAGTTCGAAGATCGAAGTTGCTTTACACAAAATCCGAAATCCGAAATCGCAAATCCGAATTCGTTCCGCCCTACCGTTTTGAGAACTGGAACCGTTTCCTCGCGCCCTTCTGACCGTATTTCTTTCTTTCCTTGATGCGCGGGTCGCGCGTAATCAACCCCGCATGTTTCAGGGTTGGGCGCAGATCCGCATTGTACTCAAGAAGCGCTCGGGTTATCCCGTGGCGAATCGCACCAGCCTGTCCTGCTGGGCCACCGCCCGCCACGTTAATGACCAAATCAAACTTATTAGCGGTCTCCGTCAACTGCAGCGGTTGGCGGATGATCATGCGCAATGTTTCGTTTGGAAAATAGCGGTCAAACGCTTTCCGGTTAACCTGAACTTCGCCGGCGCCCGGTCTTAAATACACTCTTGCCGTGGATGTCTTTCGGCGTCCTGTTCCGTAATACTGAATTTCAGCCACAGTTATCTTTCCTCTTAGCTCTTTCCGTTATTGCGCATTGGATTGGTGAGTTAGTTCGAAGACTTGCGGCTGCTGGGCTGAGTGAGGATGTTCGGCATCGGCGTAAACCTTAAGCTTTTTCGCCATCGCCCTGCCGAGCTTTGTTTTCGGCAGCATGCCCTTGATGGCGAGTTCAAGCACTCGCTCAGGGCGCTTCTCCATCATCTCCTTCGCCGTTGTCTGACGTAGACCACCGGGATAAAGCGTATGGTGTCGATAGAGCTTCTGCTCGATCTTGTTACCCTTAAGTACAGCTTTCCGAGCATTGATCACAATCACGTGATCGCCCATGTCCATGAACGGCGTCCACTGCGGACTGCGCTTGCCCGACAGTATTGACGCAACCTCGGTTGCAAGATGGCCGACCGTTTTTCCGGCGGCATCAATCACGTACCATTTTCGTCTTCCAGCGAGATCCTTTCCGCTGGGGAAGTATGTCGACATAGTTAACTATCTCTGTTTTCAGCGAGTAAAACGCGAACGGCTAGCATAACGTTCGGCTTAAAAAATTGTCAACCCGAGGTGGCCTTGGAGCGTCGTTGTCATTATGCCATAAGGAAAAGGCTCTTCAGCGTTTGCGCCGAAGAGCCTTTCTCTGGAGCCATTCGAACGATGACTAATTGCTAAGGATTGTCAGGGGTTGTCAGGAGTCTTGGGTTTCTCCTCCTGCGGATTCTTCTTCAACTTCGGTGGCCCTGATGTCTCGGCCGGTTTCTGCTCGCCGCCTTCCGTTGTAGTTGTGGACGGATCGTCCGGTGTCGGCTGGCGTCGCTTCAAGGTCGGACGGCCCGGTGCGCTCCCATCCTCACTGGCGGAAATGCTGCCGCTCGTCGAGGCACGAGCATTCGACAGACGAAGCAGGCGGCCTTTCACTCGCTGGAACTCAGACGAGCTGATCACATATTCCTCGTGTTCGGGAAAGCGGGCTGCAAGTGAAATCGCAGCGGCGCGACGATCCGGAGGAGCCGGATGCGTTGCGAAGGCGCGTGCTATAAAACCCGGTTTCTTCTTGTTCTTGGCCTCGAGCTTCTCGAACATCGTGGCCATTGCGCCCGGGTCGTAACCGGATGCGTAGAGATATTGAACACCCAGCTTGTCGGCTTCTTCTTCAGCACTGCGGCTGAATTTCATGAACAAGCCGAGTAAGCCCAAACCCGCGGTGTTCTGATAAATCATTCCCGGAATACCGCCGAGGAATATCGAACCTCCGATTGCCAGGTACTCCAGCAAACTGGCTTTGGTTTGGTTCTCGACTGCGTGTCGCGCAGCGACGTGAGCAATTTCGTGAGCCATCACGCCAGCAAGCTCGGCTTCGTTGTCTGCTGCCAAAAGGAGGCCTTTATTGACGTAAAAGAAGCCGCCCGGAAGCGCGAATGCGTTGATTTCATCTGAGTCGATAACTTTGATCGTGAAAGGAACCTTAGCATCCGAATGGAGCACGAGGTTCTGACCGACGCGATTAACGTATTCAGTTATGATTGGGTCATCAATAAACTTCGCCTGTCGATCAATCTCGGCTGACAACTCTCTACCCAGTCGAACTTCTTTCTCCGTCGAGCCGCTCATCTTCGAGATGATGCCACCGTTGATGTTCCGTTTGCCGATCATCGCTGGGTCCTCATTGGTCGACAGCGGTTTCAGCGGTTTGTTGGAAGCGGTGGTCTGCGTCTGCGGCTTCGGCTCTTCTTTCTTCGGATCGGTCGCCGCCTGAGATGGAGCCGTTTGTGCCGACTTCGGTTGTGTTGTGGTTTGGCTTTGTGTCGGTGAACTGGTTGTCGTCGTTTGAGCGGCGACGGCCACTGTACTCGCGAGTAGGGAAGCAGTAAGAATTAATGCGGTAAACACTCGGGAGAAGCTATTCATGAAAAACCTCCAAAAGCGTAAGTCGGAAGGAGGAGCCGTCTACTCTTTCCTGTCGTTCGTGACCCGGGGATGCGGACTCCGTAACGCGGCGAAAACGCTCAAACTCGAATCGACCTGAGGGTAGGGGTGTCTGAAGTGCTGTTTTCGCGTGTTCCCAGCGCGCTGTCTATGATGCTCTGCGTTTGCGGCAAGGTTGCGCGCCGAAACCAAATCAATTAAACCATGCTTAGCCGTTTGATCGCTCGCCATTATAATCCATGACACCCTGAAACGCCGCCGAAAATCCGGCCGGATGAGTCTCCGCTGAGGCTGCTACCCGGTGCACCTGTAAATGGGGAAAACGAAAAAGACCAAGCGAACCACAGGCAAAACGCCAACTGTCTCCCTGATTGGCCTTGGGCGGCTTGGAACCGCTCTCGCAATCGCCCTCGATTCAGCCGGCTACGAGATCGTTTCGTTGGTGGGTCGCAGTCGTCCGAAACTCCGGAAGGCCTCTCAATTGTTAGACGTCTCTTGTCGGCGTCTGGTCACAAAAGAGTTGGACGAAGGGCCAGTCGGAGATCTGATTATCGTCTCAGTTCCCGACGACCAAATTCCCACGGTCGCGGAGAATCTCGTCGGAATTAAGGCTAACGGGCACCCAACGGTCTTACACACGAGCGGTGCCCTATCTTCAAAGGTGTTTGCGTCGCTCGCGGCCAACGGCTGGCACACCGGTTCGATACATCCGTTAGCATCTGTGAGTGACCCCGTGAGCGGAGTTGAAGCGCTCAAACGTGCTTACTGGTGCGTTGAAGGTGACGCGACAGCAGTTCGCGTGGCGAGGCGGCTGGTACGCGATCTCGGAGCATACAGCTTCTCACTCAAGAGTGAAGACAAGCCTCTTTACCATGCGGCAGCCGTAATGAGCTCTGGAAATATGACGGCACTTTTCGACGTCGCCCTGGAAATGTTGGAGCGGTGTGGAGTGAGTCGTCGAACGAGTCAAAAGATGCTGCTGCCGTTACTGGAAAGTAACACAATGAACCTGTCACGCTCGCGGCCTGAAGACGCATTAACAGGAACGTTCGCCCGCGGAGATCTGGCCACCGTTCGAATGCATCTCGCGGCATTAAAGGGAAAGGATTTGGATGAAGCGTTTCAGCTGTATCGATTACTCGGCAAACGTTCGATGGAATTGGCAAAGGATAGGATCGATGCCCAGACTGCGGGCCTGATCGACAGACTGTTGCATTGATTCACAAACTCACGCGAACTGATACGAATTAAGGCCGCGTCGTCTGTCAACGCATTTACCCTCCTTGCGCAGGATTTAACTGTATGGGTAAATAACAATTCACCGAACATGCAAACCACACCGAGTCCCAGCTACAGTCTTACGCTGCGTGTAAAACTCTCCAGCCGCGCAGGTTCGCTCGGTGAACTCACAATGGCACTCGGCCGCGCCGGTGGTGACATCGGGGCGATCGACATCGTCACAGTCGGCAACAACTTCATAATCCGAGATATCACCGTAAGTTCAACTTCGACAGAGCACGCACAACAGATCGTTGATGCCGCTCGAGACGTCGATGGTGTCGAAGTCATCAATGTTTCCGATCCGACGTTCCTCATGCATCTCGGAGGCAAGATTGAAGTTGTTCCAAAAGTGCCTCTGAAGACACGTGCCGATTTGTCGATGGCTTACACTCCGGGTGTAGCGCGCATCTGCGAAGCGATTCACGACGATCCAGAAAAAGCATTTACGCTCACGATCAAGAAAAACACTGTCGCAGTGGTTACTGATGGAACTGCCGTGCTTGGTTTAGGCGACATTGGACCAGCAGCCGCAATGCCCGTGATGGAAGGGAAGGCAATGCTCTTCAAAGAGTTTGCTGGAATCGATGCTTTTCCTATTTGCCTGAATACAAAAGATCCAGATGAAATCGTCCGCATCGTTAAAGCGATTTCTCCGGCGTTTGGTGGAATAAACCTGGAAGACATATCGGCGCCGCGATGTTTTCAGATCGAGGAGCGACTGAAAGAAGAACTCGATATCCCTGTCTTTCATGATGATCAGCATGGCACAGCAGTCGTTGTGCTCGCGGCCTTAATTAACGCTCTGAAGATCGTTGGGAAGAAGATGAGCGATGTGAAGGTGATAGTGAATGGAGTTGGGGCAGCGGGAGTGGCGTGCACAAAAATCATCATGGCCGCCGGCGTAACGAACATCATTGGTTGTGATCAATCCGGCGCGATCTATCGTGGCCGGCGCGAGAACATGAATTGGGTGAAGGATTGGTACGCGCAGAATACGAATCAAAACGCCGAGCAAGGAACGGTGCATGAAGTCATAAAAGGAGCAGACGTCTTTTTCGGTCTATCAGTTCCGGGAGTGATTAATGCCGGCGATCTCGAAAACATGGCCGAGCAACCGATCGTGTTTGCCATGGCGAACCCCACTCCAGAGATCATGCCGGAAGAGGCTGCGCCACATGTGGCAGTAATGGCGACGGGCCGCTCTGATTATCCGAACCAAATCAATAACGTGCTTTCATTCCCGGGGATCTTCCGCGGCGCGCTTGCATGCAGGGCAGTGAGGATTAATGAAGAAATGAAGCTCGCGGCTGCAAATGCGATTGCCGGCATAATTACCGACGCCGAACTCCATCCTGAATACATCGTACCGTCGGTGTTTGATAAGCGAGTCGCTGAAGTTGTCGCGCGTGACGTGGAAGCGGCGGCGCATGCATCGGGAGTTGCCCGTCGCGAACGTGCCGCTGACGCTTCTTAACGGAACACCTCGCGGTAGCGGATGGGTGCGAGGCTTATTCAGTACCATTCGCGGTAGCTGATGGTATTGACTCAAGATACGCTACTCTATGCCGCGAAGAGTTCCGACGCGAGAACTCGCAGGGCAAAGAAGGTATTGTCGGCGTGATCTTGTCACTCCGTTAGGAGTGGAATGTTTATAGTCCGTGACCTCCTACCCGTCCGAACCGCGATGTTTTCTGAAGCGGCCACTCTATAAACATTGCACTCCTACCGGGGTGTGCGTCTAGTTTGACGGCGAAGCTTTCGCGGCCGGTTTCTTTGGCGCAGTTTGTAATAGACAAGGCTCAACCAGCGCGAGCGTTGTCATGCTGCGCAGAGATTTGTTCGTAAACTGTCCCGCCTGATACAGCAGTCCGTCGAAATCAAATTGGCTCATCTCGCGAAACGCATTCTCTGGATTAAAGCCGGGCGTATTCAACACTGAATAAGACCCGAATTGTTTTCCTTCGATTTTGGTCATCAGTTGGTCGCGAGAGAAATCCGGGTTTTCCATTTGATTTATCGTCTTGATTGCATCGCCGAGTATCCCGACACCTCTAATTGCATCGACCTTCGCAAAGAGATATGCGACAGCTAGAAGCGCTCGTGCTTTGACTTCTGTATTCGGTGCTTTCGCAGTGACCTCCAGGACCTCTTCAAGAATCTCGCGAATCTCTACATCGTTCTTGGCGGCTTTGATCGACTCTGAGACTATTGACGAATACAAGTAGGCGCGCTGATCCAACTGTTCCACTTTACTCGCGAGTCTTCTCGCTTCATCAAACTGTTTGTTTTTCAACGCCTCCTGAGAGCGATTGAAGTAAAGGCGACTGAGGATCTGCGCGCGTAAACCCACATCGTCGAGCTTATCTGCTGCGGCGACGACCACATCTAAGGGTTCGTCTTTGGATCCATTCAAGATCGCGAGTGCGATCCCGCTTTCGCGGCGAGCAGGATCTGTTTGTTTTTCTGCTGCCTCGATCTTTTCAGCGAACGTTTGTTTGGGAGGTTCTACCAGGTTGTCCGCGGTTCGTTGTTGGTCTTTTTGCGTCATCAACACAAACATGCTGCCCTTTGCTTCTTCAACTGCCGGCGCCAGGTCGGGCAAAGATGACTGGACTTTGTTTTCCAATCTACTCAACGCCATCCAAATTTGTGCAGCTTCGGAGTAGCGCGCGCCAGTGCGCGCTTCGGTTGGTTTTGTGCTTAGTGCCTGTGCCTGGCGTAACAAGACTTGCATAAAAGCTCGTTGTAGAACTGGATTGGGTGTTACCACCGACGGAACTTTGTACGTGGTCCATCCCGGCATCTCGCCCGCCTCACGATTATTCGCGAACGGATACGATGACAAATAAAGAAACTGGTCCATGGGCGAGTTGCCGTAAGCCGCGAGAGCATCCCCGTAAAAAGTATCGGCTATCGCTTTGTTGGTTTCAGCCAGCCTGTAGATGAACAGGCTAAGATACAGCGATGCCGGTTGTTGAAAAGTCATCCGCGCAAATACGACAGCAGAATTGGCGTCGGTGGGAATGAGCGCCAGCGCCACGCCAAACAACTTCTCAGCTTTCTGCAACGCATTTGCCGAATCTTTTGGGGTGTCGGTGGCCGTGTCTGACCTGGCTTCTTCGATTACCTGCTCAGTCAGTTTCCGTGCCCATGCGGGGTCACGTTTGGCAATCGCTCCAATCACCAGATAGCGTTGGTCCGGTAAACTGATTGGCAAACGGCCGTCGCGGATCGTTTGATCGCCTTTTTCTTTGAAGTTCAGAGTTGCGACATCGAATGCTTCCGCAAAGATGGCGCGCGACTTTGCAGGTTGATAAGGCCACATGAGATCCGCTGCTCTCAACATCACGGAAATGCGTTGAACTGGATTGTCAAAAGCCTTCGCGCCGGCGCTTTGCTGCTGAATGATGTCCAGTGCGCTGTTGCGGGTGCAGAGTTGAGAAACTGGAGGTTCGATCTTTTTCTGAGCCGACGCGGTGTTTATTGAAAGTGTTACAGAAAGCGCGACTGCTAGGATCGTCCATTTACGCATGAGCTAGTTTCTTTTCGGGTTTGTGATGGAAGTACGGGAGTTCGACACCGCAAGACGGTCGTTAGTTCCCCAAAGATTGAATGTGTCGGTAGTTTGCAGCGTGTGAATCAACTTCAGGGAACTATGCAACGTGCCAAAGGATGATCACGCAAGCTTCACCGAAACAATTCAACATCAGGTAATCAAAGGTTGGGAAGGGCGGTTTACCCGCGCTCAAGATTTCTAAGTCTCGAGCTCATCGGTACAAGTCCAGTCCATTTGAAATTGCCGGTGCGGAACGCGAGCGGGGGTAAACCGCCCTTCCCAACCTGCGATTACCTTAGCTTGCGTTCTTTCAATGAAGCTTGCGCATTCATCTCCGGTACGTTGAACCTCTTAGTAGAGAAGCCGTTATTCAGCTCAACTGACTCAAGCTGTGTGTAAGACACTCATTCTTTGAGAGCGACATCCATCGAGTCTCTCAACTCTTTTGCAATTAACGGCACAATCTTTCGCGGAACATCGATCGCCGGTTTGATGTGGCGCGCGTGTGTAAAGTGACCAGCGACGTATATCCCACGCACGTTCGTTTCGAAAGTTTCAGGATTGTAAACAGGCACTTCAGTGAGTTTGCCCGGCTCAGTCTTAACACCCAGCTGTTTCAGCAGGCTTAGATCTGCATCACTGCCAACTAGTACGAACACGACATCGTTTGGAATCGTGATCGATTCGCCTGTCTCCGTTGTGAGGATCACATCCTTTTCACGAATCTCATCGACGTGTTTGTAGAGAACCACGCGCAAACGCCCGGCAGTAATCTCAGCTTCGAGCGGGGTGCGCACCCAGTGCTTCATCGCGCCCGCTTTCGGATCGCGGTTCTCCCAATCATCGCGCCATATGGCCATCGTCGTGCGAGCGCCTTCTTCCGAAAGAAACAGTGCAGCCTCGGCTGCGCTGTTACCACCGCCAACGACGAGCGCGTTCTTGCGTACGTAAGGATAGGGTTCGATAAAAAGGTGGTGGACTTTGGGAAGATCCTCTCCTTCAACATTCAAACGACGAGGAAACTCCATCGCACCAATCGCAAACAGAACGCGAGCCGCCTTGTACTCGCCTTTGTTCGTGCGAACGGTGAAACCAATCGAGACGTCCCCGCTAACCTGTTCGACCCTTTCGTCGGTGTTCACTCGCAAATTGTTGTCGAGCACAAAGTGAATATAGTGCGACAGCAGTTCTTCGCGCGTCGGCTTCTCCTTGATGGGGTTCAAAGTTCCTGGATGCATTTCGACCTCGTTGGGAGTCGAGAACATCGTTCTGCCGACCGGATATTTGCGAATCGTGTCAGCGATCGTGCCTTTTTCGATGACGAGGTACGACAATTCTTCGCGCTCGGCCGATTCGGCGGCTGAAAGACCTGCGGGTCCAGCACCGATGATTATTAGATCGAAAGAAGTGTCCATTTTGCTGGGAGCTTAGTTCTTAGCCGTTTGAACTTAGATCTTTGTGCTTTGTTCTTCGCACGTTCGGGGCAGTAGCCCGACCGTCAGGGAGGGCCCTTGTTGCAGTTGCGTATGGCCCTCCTTAACAGTCGGGCTACTGCCCCGAACCGTCAGGCGGAAAGTACAAATACAAAGTACAAAGCTCCAAGCACCAAGCACAAAGCCCTAGAACCCCACCTCTCCATGCGCTATCACCACAGAAGGTCCACCGACACGTACTTGCTTGACTTCACCCGGTCTGCCAGTTACTTCCAGGCGGATCCGGCTCGGGCGATTGATAAAGTCGCCTTGCTCGATCACGAACTTGTACTTTTCGTCTTCCGGTTCTAATTGCAGAGCGCCGTTATGAATCAAATAGCCTCCTAGCGCTCCACATGCACTACCCGTCGCCGGATCCTCGGCGATGTTGTCAGCGGGCGCGAAGAACCTTGCGTGTGCTCGAGACTCACCAACTTCCAGAGTCTCTCGTGAGAAGACAAGACAGCCGGCAGCGCCACGACGCGTGTAGATTTCGCCGAGCAACGTACTGTTGACTCGACAGTCGCGCAGGTCAGCAAGCGAACGCATCGGTACCGCGAGACAATTCAGACCAGTTGTGATCACCTGGATCGGTAGAGTTTCATCAAGATCTTCTCTGGGGCGACCAAGCGCGCGGGCCAGTTCGGCTTGTTCGCCCGAGTCGTCAATCTCGTCGAGTATCTGAAGCTTTCCCTGCGTCATCACCACCTGAACTGGCGCGCCATCTTTAAATTCAATATCAACCGGCAGTATGCCGATGCCGACTTCGTGATGAATACGAGTCCAGCCGGTTCCACCTTCGGGAAGCGGCACAATTCCCTCGCGCGCGAGCATGTTCCAGGTGCCGACAACGGGATGTCCGGCGAATGGAATCTCGCGAGTGGGCGTGTAAATCCGCAGCCGTCGGAGAACGTCTGGTCCATCTTTAGCTGTTTTGGGATTAGGCGGGAGAACGAAGACTGTCTCCGAGAGATTCATCTCACGAGCGATCTTCATCTGATCGTCGTCGCTGATACCTTCGGCTTCCGGAAAGACGGCTAACGGGTTTCCGCAGAACGGCTGATCTGTAAATACGTCGAGCTGAGTGAACGCGTAACGAGACATGCGACCTCTCGGGTGAACGGGTTAGGGATGTCTGAATCATCTCGATAGATCAAACGTGAGTCAAGGGGGCGACTAACTACTGAAGCTCGCAACGAGTTTTGAGGGAAAGAAGAAGAACACCACGGCCATCCAACTGAATCCGAGTGCCTGTAGTCCAACTGCACCAGGAAACAGTGGATTGAACTGGGGTTTGTAAAGATTAAAGATCACACCGAACAGACCAACCACACCACTGAGAAACAACAGGACACCGCATCCACATGCGCACACGCCGACTCGAGTCTGGCCCCAGAGGAAAGAAATTCCAATGAGGAGTAAACAGAAAAACACCAACGCCCATTTCGCGAGAGATGGATAACGAATTATCTTTGCCAGGTCATTTGTTGCTCCGCCCTGAGTCAATGCCAGCGCCTTCCGCATACCGCTGTTTTCAACAAAATCCAGGATGCCGCCTACAACTGCGCAGATGATCCCGGAAAGCGCGATCCCTTTCCAAGGCGCAGAGGTCAGCCTCATTAAGAGCAAGGCAACCACAGAAAACAAGAGTACGTAGAGGATGATAAACCCGGAGTCTTTGCGCAGTTGGGTTGAGAGGAACGCATTGGCAGTGACGCGCTTGCCATCTACTTCTTTCTCTGATCGGTTGATCTGATCGATGTGTTCTCCCTTCGTCACTAATTCGAGTGCGAGGACGGGATTCGTGTAGTTCCCAGGTAAGCCGCAGATTTCAAGTTGGCCCATCCAAAACGTGTAACCCGCAACGAATACAATCAAGCCGCTGATTAACCGAACTTGAGTTTCGAGCGAAAGCCAGTCCATCTTTAACCGAGTTCCCTCCGGCCATCCCATTTGTTGCTCATCTTGCTCCAGTCGCCCCGACTTAACTACAAACACCAATCAAACGGATTTGAAAGTCGATCGGTAAACAATCAATTTTCATCCACTCCGGTCCGAAGGACAGATTGTTCAACCGAGCATTCTTCCGCTGCGGGTCGTCTGCCGAGTCTCCAAAAAACAAAGATCCCCACAAGAGCGATGAGTAAGAGACTGAATAACTGGATACCCTTCGAAACGGCGCTTGGCAATTTGCTATCGAACCAACCCGCGAGTTGTTGCAGGTTTAGACCCACCCAAGCCAGAGGTGGTGCGCCATGGATGGTGATATGAATTAGACCAAGCACCTTGAGTGCGCCTATCAGAAAAACCAGGAACACTGAGAATCCCAACACGGCAAGAACAGTTCGCAGGACCACATGCCTGCGACTCATAAAATCGCTGAGTAACCAGACTGCGACATTTGTGGCCACCGTGATCCCCAGTAGATTCCAGCCGAATTGAGAAATCTTCGGATCAGCTGCGAGCAGCGTGGAAAAGACGATCAATAGCACTTCAAACAGGTAAAGTAATTTCAGCCAATAACGAAACACCAAGCTCGGCATACTACGCGGCACGGCCACTTCAACGAGTCCTGAGAGCAGTTGGCCCACCCTCGCTATCCACGCCACCAGGCTTGAATCGACGTTGCGCTTCTTTGAGAGCGCTGAAAGCATCTTGCCGATAACAGTCGTTGCTCGCGACGTAATCTTTAATGTCGGTTCCGGATTGAGCTTACTGCGCGTTGGGAAAGTGTCGATATAGTGTTGTCTCAGCACCTTCTCATCGACCAGCGTATTCAATTGACCGGCGGCGTCGTAAGTTTTTAGGTTTGAAATAAACTCAGTTATCAGCTTGGCATCTTCACTACCCGATTGGGTACGCATCCCTGCCTCGCAAAGCAGCGTTTTAGCTTCCTCGGGTCCGGCCTTAGCGATTGCTTCGTGAATAATCGCGGCCTGCGCCTCTCCGACAAGCACGCGAGCAAGTTGCGGGTCTTCGGGCAACAGTGCCGAGATGATCCGTTCGGCACCATCGAGCCGGCCCCACATGATGTCGTTCCGGCGCCAAAGAGGATCCAGAAAAGCTCCGAAGTGGCCGAGGGTGGTGCCGGCTAGTTTATAGCAACCTGTTTTCCCCTCATCGATCAGCGCTGTCGCGTCCTCAGGGCTGATACGAATGATATCCACTCTGGCCGCCTCGCCGATTTCTGTTCCATAAATAATGGGGAAAATGATGCGGTCGTATTCGTCGTAATTCTGATAGTAGTAAGCGAGATATTCACGCGGATCCGTTTGAGACTCAGGGATCTCGACTTGATCTTTGTGATCCTCGTTGATGAGGCCCAACGCTGCGCGGCACTTCTCATCTGCCGTTTTCTTTACCGGACCGATCTGATCCTTCAAGGCCTTCGCGATCGGTTCAAACAACTCTTTTAGCGAAGTTTCTCCGAGCAGTGTCCTGGCGCGGGCATCGCACTCATCTTTGATATTGTTGCTAGTGGACATTTCACTCCGCGGTCGCACTCCTAAGAAGTATTCCACCACGGCTTCGGCCGGATCCTTGATCCGACTTTTCGCTTCCTCGGACAGTCGCTTCAGAGTCTCCACGACAAGCGCTTCTTTAAAGGCCTGAATCGCGGTGTAGGCTGGGCTTGGGACAGATTCGGTCGAGGCAGTGCCGGGTTTCGCCGGAACCTGACGAGATCGCAACAGCCTGGCGGCATGGCGCAGATTCTTATACTGCGCGTTGAGCTCCTTCTTAATGTCTAATAGCTGAGTTTGCACCGCGGCATCGTTCTGATACTCCTTTGACGCAGCCAAATCCGAAATTTTTGTGCGCAGGAAGTTTATCCGTCGCATCGGGTAGCTGAGGTTGAACTCAAATAGGAACTGATTTAATGACGGCTTACCCTTGCCACGCTCAACGTAAGCATTGGCTCTCCATCCACCCACGAGACTTCGGACAATCATGAAGTGATCCGATTCTTCATCAAATCCGGCGACCCGAGTCACCAGTTGCGCGAGTTCATCTGAGACCGATGAAATGTCCAACCTGTGATAAGCAACGTAACCAATCCCTTTTGCTTTTACGACTTCCGCCAGATCCAACTTGCTCCACTCGTCATCGTTAAAAGTTTCCTTCGGATCTGGTTTGCCTATCTTCTTATCATCATCGACATTTTTGAGAATGCTATTCACTCGGTCGACGAGCCGGTTATGATCGCGCACACGTTGTAAGTCTTCTCGAATCGTTTCATATCGCGGCAGTGATAGTAGGGCAGCACCGACGTTTTCGATCGCGTCCGGTTTACCCGCCGTCTCCGGCGTTCTTTCCGGATGTTCCGGCGATGGTTCGATGTAAATCAGCTTGCGCGTCACGAGTAGATCGGCTTGGCGCCGGGCGACAGTTTCGACGGCATACGTGAATGGCTTATTGTCCAGGTAACCGCCGTCGGCAAAAGCTCGTTTCGGAAATCTGATCGCGCCCGCTCCTGCCGGGTTTAAGTAGTCCTTGTAGAAGCGCTGCCAGTCGCGGCTGTCAGATCGGCAGTTCTCGTTGTTTGCGTATGGCAGATAGTTGTTCAGAATCGTGTCTGTGTCACACAAGCACATCGGCTCAAACGCAGCTGGAAACGCCGACGTGCAGCGAGCTGCATACGCGAGGAACGGATTGAATTTTTTTTCGAAGTCGTTTCGATCGTTCGCCTCGGCGCTCGCATCTTTCTTTGAGTAAACAAAGCGGAGCACGTTGCGGTGACGGCGTTCGAAAACCACGCCGTCCGACAGCCGGATTGGCAACACAACGCCGGACAAATCGGTAGTGGTGACGAACAAATCCAACTCATCCACAAATGACGTTGGCGTCGCCAAACCGGTGGTCTCCATACTATCGAAAGCTTTCAACAGTTCGAGGTACATTCGCTGACTGTTTAGTAACGACAGCGGAGGATCCTGTAATTTCAGAGGCCGATTCTTAACAGACTGCTTGTCATTGATCAGAGTCCTCATGTCGCCTTCTTCAATCCACAGATCTTCCAGGCCCTTGATGTCCTGGCCGTTAGCCAACGCCTTTCCAAGAAAAACTCCATTGATTCCGCCGGCGGACGTGCCGGACAGAATGTCGACGACGAATCGAGTGCGGATAGGTTCGTTGTCAGCTAGCTGCTTGTTGGCGCGGTCCAACCTTTCCTGCGTACTAAGATCTCGATTCGACTCTGACAGGATGTAACCAAGCTTTCGATAAACACGCTCCGTACCGCTCAACTTCGGCGCGTTGTCGTCCGCTGTTGAAGTGTTACTGGGCAACAGAGCTATTTTGTCGTCGGACTGTTCGGCGGTTGAGCGCACCCAGCGGAGGAGTTCCTGCGCGATTCCATTTATGTAAATGGCGAGCGATACACCGCCATACATAACCACGGCAAATCGTACTTCCCTCGTGTAGTCGATCGCCGGTTTTGATTGATTGCCTGAAGCACTAGGAGATTGATTGCCCGAAGCACCGGAAGGGTGATTGGCTGAAGAACCAGGAGGCGGATTGCCTGAAGTACCAGAAGTTGGAAACGCTTTATGCAAATTGGTTACAAACTTATTGGGGTCGAATGAAGCCATGGAATCCTCCGAGAGATCAGGAATGTGAAGTGCCGGAACCTAATGGTCGGAGACGAGGAGTAACACTCCGACTGGTGGCAAGAGTTCTGTAGAAACGCGCGCACCATATTTTAGGATGCGACGGATTGTCAATACACTTTTATCAACACGTTCTCATTAGTTGAGTGAAGAAACACCGCTATGCGTTTCATCTAGATCCGTAACCGCTGAAGCAGACGTGATCGGTTGTAAGCGCTCTTATCGCTTGGTTGCGGACGACCCGGACTGAATCGATGAAACGTTTTTCCGTCAGAAACCATTTAAGTCAGGTGGAGGATTTAGATCGGTATTAGCTGTCAACGGTGTTAAGCAAATTCGTTGACAGGGAATCTGACGCGAGAGTATAAGGTGGCCACCTCGCAACCTTAGGCCATTTTAATTCGTGCGTTACTCACGCACTCCCGATTCATTTCTGACGCGCTCGGACTCTGTCGCAACGAACGTGGCCTTTGTTAGTCGCCGCGGACGCTTTATTCGTTCGTAGATCCGGCCACCGGCTCAACGCAGGTCAGGACAACAAACATGAGCATGAAAACTCTCGACACCGTGATCGCGCTTATCACCGTGATCTTATTACTGAGCTTAGTTGTTCAGTCACTCCAATCAATCGTTAAGAAATGGTTCAAGCTGAAATCGATCACAATCCATAGTTCGCTCGTCGATCTTTTTAATTACGTGAAAGCGAAGGACCTCACAGGGATCGAGTCGACTCTCTTGGTTGACGAAGTAAAGAAACAATTTGGATTGTTGGGGAGGGTATCACTCTTCAACAAGCCAATGATGGATTCAATCGCCAAGACTGACCTACTTAAGATTCTGGGACAGATCAGTCTGGAGAATGTCAATCCTGCGAAAGTAGAGGAGTTCAAACAAAAAGTTGATGAGTGGTTTGACACAGTGATGCAGAGCTTCGAGGAGCGATATACGCGCCATATGAAAACGGTGGCGCTGTGCCTCTCAATCTTTGTAGTGATTGTTCTGAACGCAAACTTCTTCGATATCTACAACAACATTTCTACGAACGACTCGCTTCGCGAAACTGTTATCGCTCGCCGCGGACAAATAGAGGAAAGGCTCAACCAGCTGAATTCAGAGGATCCAACGAAGGTCACCAAGGCGGATGTTGATAAGGCGATCCAAGAACTGAGAGGACTTCAGGGAGAGGCACAGATCTTTGGGATTACACCACTCAGCACTACTGACGTTTCGAATTTCTTTAACAAAACAGGACCGTGGGCAGCCCCTGATGCCGGCAATCGTTTTTGGTATTTGCTCAAATTACTCGCTGGTTGGGCCATTACGGTAATACTTCTCAGCGTCGGAGCACCTTTCTGGCAAGACACGCTCGAATCGGTGTTTGGCATAAAGAACCTACTCCGAAAGCGAACGGACACTCAGAACGTTGAAGACGTTGGCGGACAGCCAAAGCCTTAATTGGGCTGTTGGAATCCTGGACGCGCTCGCTCACTTCAGTTCCCAACGCTCCATGCTTGCCAACCAATATTCGTTACAGTCAAAGGAGAAATGTGATGGCCCAAAACATAGTTCAACTAAATGCCGATGGCCCCGTTCCTAGCATCGAGCTTAAGTTTGGTTTTGCTCAATTCGCCAAGTATCGAATCCTGCTGTTCGACAAGAACGGACAGAATCCGGTTGAAGTCGCACACGGCATCAACGTCGACACGGCTCCCGATAAATTTCCCATTGGCAATTCAGTTGAAGCTCTCGATGGGAAGTTCATTGTCTGGCAAGCTGTCATTGCGTCGCCAACCGGTGGAGCTGGTCAACAGTTCAGTCAAAAGGCGACGTTCACGCAAGGAAATGCCAACTGTCCAAACGGTCCATTCTCGCAAGCTGGCCCACTAAACAACACCGTAACCACGTTTGACCAGGCAAAATTTGAAGTAGTGAGTTGACATCATGAGAACACAAACACCAGTTGCACGGATTTTGGTTCTGTTGCTCGTTTGGCTGATTACAATCTTTCCTGTTCACAGTCAGGAGTTGGTGTCCAGCGCTGCGGAGAATTCGCGCGCTCCACAGGCCCGCTCACTTCGATTAGTCCGAATCTCAGTCGCAGCAGATTCCTCGGTCGCAATAACTGCAAATGTGCCAATCGACGACGCTGTGTCTTATCTGAGCGGGGAGAAGTTTGTGGTCGTGATACCGCAAGCGGTACTGGCTGGCGCCAGTAGTGACATGGTGTCGCGTGAGTTCAGCAGTTTTCAGATAGACCAGCGAGGAGACGACCTTGCCGTCTCCTTTAAACTGAAACTGGGCACGGTCGCGCGACTTGAGCAACGAGGCGCCGGTGTGTCTGTCGTTTTTTCGTCATCTTCCATTAGCCGAAACATGGTACCTGTTTCTGAGGTTCGTCCAGGACCACCTACCCTTGACGCGAGCGGCAATGTTAACGGCAACGGCAACGGTGTCACTCACGCGCCATCCATACCACTTCCCGCATCAGCCTCGATCGTCGCGACGTCCGGCCCGGTTCCACAAGGGACGCCGGCCCCTGACCTCGCTTCGATACTCAACAGTCTGTTTCCCGGTGCCAGCAACAACGTCACGGCGAATACAACAAACGTAGAGTTAACTGATCCAGAGTCTGCAGCATTCGCTGTTCTGGGATTAACGCCGAATACTGTTCTGCGGCCGGCAAGTCCTAAAGACTTTGCATGGTCGTTGCTAAATGGACTTGATCAGAATGGAAACTTTCAATCAGGCCTGGCAATCGATACCGCGCCATACATGCTCTTCAATGGTGAGAACGTTACTATCAGGGACTACAACGAACACTACTTGACCCGTTTTCTTTCGCGGACTCAATTCTCATTTGCAACTGCAAAGGGCGGAAGCCAGGATGACACTTCTACCCGGCTCTCGGCTGGGCTAAACCTCACGTTGTGGGATCGTGGCGATGCGCGAATCTACCATCCCGAACGCGGAGATGATGACGTTTTGCAATGCTTTGCAAATAATCTTCAACTGCCGCCGCCAATAGCTCCCAACACGGCGCCAGACGTAATTGCGCAGATCAACGCGGGCAACAAGGCTGCTAATGACACCGTAGCAGACCAATGTCGCGATCGTGCTCGCAAAGTGAACTGGAATCGATCGAGTTGGACCATCGCTTATGCCCCCAGCTGGATTAGCAAGACTGGTCAAACCACCGGCTTTAGATGGAACGGAGGCGCGTTCTGGACTTCGCTTGCTTACGGCTTTGAGGGTATTTCAAGTCTCGAAAGAATCGGGCAGCTGATTTTCCATGCGCGGTATCGAACGCGTGAGGTAGTTCCAGATCCGGTGAACCAGGGTCAATTCATAACGCAGAACAGCGCGTACTTTGGCACAAGGTTTCGCGCTGGAGGGACCAAGTTTGCACTCAACTTTGAAGATTCGCTAATTCGGACCAGCGTCATTAATGGCGGCAGAGATCTTATTAACCGCTTCAGTATCGGTGCTGAGGCCAGGATTACTAATAACCTCTATTTCGTAATCACATCAGGTAGTAATACTGGTGTAGATAACGGAGGGAACAGAGGTTTTCTGATGTCATCATTCAAATATGGTTTCAATAAAAAGTCGCAGTTCAATCCGCAACCCTAGACGCATTGATTTCTCGCAAGGAACGCACTCGATCAGTGCTTACTGACTCTACTGCGCGTTTCTTTTGACCATTGAGGCAGGAGCATAGAAATGTCTGCACCATTAGTATCCATCAACATTCCCTCAATTTATTTCGACAGCCACAACAACCGGAAGAACCTTCCCGACCGCATGGCCCAATGCGCTCCTGATACGCGGCGCGCTGTGCTGAATCTCAGAATGGACCTGGCCGGACGAGGCGTTGAACTTTTTCTGTCTGACATGTTTCGTAGTTTCGACATGCAGCTCCAAGCTCACATCGAAAACGCAAAGAAAGGTGTGTTCAGTCCGCGACCGGGAGGCAGCTTGCATGAAGCCGGACGTGCATTTGATCTCGATCTAAAGGCATTGCTTGCGGGCCACATTCTAAAGCTCTCTGATTTTTGGGAAATCGCTCGACAACGCGGCGTCGTGCCGATAATCGGCGCACCTGATCCATCGAAAAGCGAAGCGTGGCACTTTGAATGTCGCGGAAGTCACGCATTGGTCCGCGAGTATTATCAGCAGGGAAAGGGCGGGGCAGCCATGAAGCCCTATGAAGCTATGGCGGCGAGCGCGATCCTTGCGATCGGCGTAAAGGTTGAGCGTTTTCAGAATCAAAAGGCAGCCGCCATTCAGAGCGCATTAATCAGATTAGGCCAGAGTTTGGGGGCGCTTGACGGTTCGATCGGACAAAAGACGCGCGATGCGTTGACGGCAGCAGGTATTCAACAGGCTGACGAACAAACGATGCTGAATCAACTTGAGGAACAGTTGAAGCAACAATTCCCGGAAGAATTCGAATAGTAGAATACCAGTGGACATCGACGCGGAAAGTGGTTTGACAATCTTCAGCGGTATCGAGCACAGTAACGCCGCGTTCGATACGCGCTGATTGTCATGATCACACTTCAGAATCAACTACAGGGCATTCTCTTACCAACCACAACACCGTTCGATTCAGCCCAGAACGTAGATCACGACGGACTGCGCGCAAATCTTGAAGCGTGGTCCAGTACCGGAATCACTGGCGTCGTCCTTCTCGGTTCAACTGGTGAACGCCTTCATCTCGATGAGCGGGAATATGTCGAGCTTATCGAAGCTGCACGTCGGACCGTATCGAGCGATCTCGCTTTCATCGTTGGCGCCGGACAGCAAAGCACGCGCGGCACGATAAGTGAGATCAAAAGGGCTACGGAAGCCGGAGCCGATGCCGTGTTGGTGATCACGCCGAATTTCTATCGTTCGGCCATAACACAAGAAACTCTCGTCAAACACTACACCGAACTCGCCGACGCATCGCCAGTTCCAGTAATCCTCTACAGTATGCCTGCGCTTACGGGTATTAAGATCGAACCCGCGACGATAGCGAGGCTGAGCGATCATCAGAACATCATCGGCGTGAAAGATAGTTCGAACGATGTCGAAGGGTTCAAGCAAACAGTAGATCTTTGTCCGAAAGAGTTTGCTGTAATGACCGGCAACGGAACCATTCTTTTAGACGCACTCAGAGCCGGTGCAACCGGAGCGATTCTCGCCGTCGGCTGTGCTGTGCCTGAAATGTGCGTGGAGATAATGCGTGCGTTCCGCGAAGGCGAAGTTGAACGCGCCTCACTCTTGCAGTCGAAGCTCACTCCGCTCGCGACAGCTGTCACCACTAAGTA
Organism: Acidobacteriota bacterium; assembly: GCA_046765655.1. Classification (GTDB taxonomy): domain Bacteria; phylum Acidobacteriota; class Blastocatellia; order Pyrinomonadales; family Pyrinomonadaceae; genus PSRF01. The sequence goes on along the minus strand of JBKPMX010000142.1, from coordinate 5,738 downwards.
CGGCATCGGTGGTCTGAAAGCGGCACTGGATCTCAATGGGTATGCGGGTGGAAATGTGCGCGCGCCCTTGCGAGCGGCGGATGCGACTGCAAAAGCTGAAATTACCCAACTGCTCAAAGAAGCCAAAGCCGCACTGGAAGATCGATCGATGGTAGTTCGCTAATCCCGTCCATCGTTCAACGCACATAGCCTCAATAGTTCAAGATCCGTCGAACGGCGCAAGCCGAGGTGCAGTTGGGAAGGTCCGCAGTCCACAGAAGATTCAACGTACATACATTCGTCACCCAACTTCGCGGAAAAAATTCAACCAAATTAATATGCAAGCGCGGAAGGGTGGCTTGCCCCCGCTCAAGATAAATCACCTCAACGTTGAGAGGCACTGGATCTTCAGCGGGGGCAAGCCACCGCTTCCTTACTTGCAATTTATTAGCTTGAGCGATGGAAACGGAAGTTGACCGCTGATGTTTTGTACGTCGCAATGTTCCTCGGAAGTTGGAGGTTGTGCACCTTGCTGCGTACAATACCCGCCCAGGAGCAAATCATTTGAGTACCGCGGAAGCCGCTTGTTATAGCACGCCTGAAGAGTCAGGTTTGAAGGTCGAGTCCTTACCTTTCGATCGTATCCCGCAACAGACGCGTCTTTTTCTTGAGTACCTGCGCGATCCTGTGTCGCTACGCAGGTTCTATCCTTCAGCGGTCCGCTTCCACCACGAACTTCCGCAACGCGCACCCGAAGTGCTCGCAAATCATCGCGTGGATCGAGAGAGACTCTGCGACGTATTGGTCTCGATGAATAAGCGATGGGGTGCAACAGAAGAGACGCTTAAGAACATTGAATTGCTGCGCGAGCCTGACTGTCTGGCCGTTGTCTCAGGTCAACAGGCCGGATTGTTCACAGGTCCGCTTTACACAATCTACAAAGCCCTCGCGGCCGTGAAACTCGCCGGATGTTTACGAACACGAAACACGAAGTCCGTTTCTGTGTTTTGGATTGCTTCTGAGGATCATGATTTTCCCGAAGTCGCGAAGGCGGAATTCATTAGCCGCGAATGCCAACTTGCGAACGTCGGCATATCTACCGAGTTACATCGAGAGAATCAGCCGGTAGGAAGGGTTGTGCTTGATGAATCGGTCAACGCCGTTATCGATGAGTTATTCGCGCAATTGCCGAACTCAGAATTCGCCGTAGAGATAAGGGCGGTTCTGCAAAATGCGTGGCAAAGCGGGCGCAGCTATTCCGATGCGTTTGCCACGATGATGACATCGTTGCTCGGCAGTTATGGATTGATCTTCCTCGACCCGCTCGATGCCGACCTAAAGAAACTGGCGGCGCCGCTTTATGCGGATGCTGCTCGACGCGCACCTGAGATCGCCAGTGCAATTGAAGAACGCAGCCGCGAATTAGAAGCAGCAGGCTATCACGCGCAAGTGATGGCGACGGCGAATTCATTTCCGCTCTTCTATCACGACGATCAGGGAGCACGTCACGCGATAACGCGGCTCCAAAACGGCAGATACAAAGCGAAAGAATGCGAGGCCGAACATACTGCCGACGAACTTGCTGACTTGGCTTTGCAATCGCCTGAGCGGTTCAGTCCGAATGTAACACTGCGGGCGGTGGTCCAGGACTATCTTTTGCCGACGATTGCTTATTACGGAGGCGCCGCTGAGATCGCATACTTCGCGCAGACTGCTGAAGCCTATCGCGTGCTTGGTCGCCCGGCAACGCCAATCCTTCCCCGATCAAGTTTGACGATGGTCGAGCGACATACGGGTCGCGTGCTCGAACGATATGAACTCAAGCTGGAAGATTTCTTCGAGGGTTTGGATCCAGTGATGAAGCGCGTAGTGGAAGAACATCTTGGGGCAAACACCGCGAAATTGTTTTCGGAATCAGAGCAGCGAGTGAACTCTGCACTCGATGGACTGCGAGAAGAACTCGCAAATGTCGATCCCACGTTGGCTGGTGCGCTTGATACCGGTCGCAAGAAAATCAACTATCAGTTAGAAGGGTTGCGAACCAGATTTGTGCGTGCGCAACTTGCGCGTGATGAAGCTGCGCAGCGCCAACTCCAAAGAGCATTTGATCAACTGTATCCTCACAAAGACTTACAGGAGCGACACATCAACGTTACGTCATTACTGGCCCGCCATGGCACGTACGTGATCGAGTGGATTTACAACGCGGTGAATATTGGTAGTAATGAACATCAGGTAGTTTATCTCTAGATTGAAGATTGATGATTTTAGATTGGATTGGCCGCACTTCGGAATCAAAAATCAAAAATCTAAAATCTTCATTGGTTAACGTCTCACAATGTCCAAGATAAGGCTCCTCCCCGATCACGTCTCAAATCAAATAGCCGCTGGCGAGGTTGTTGAGCGGCCTGCGTCCGTTGCGAAGGAGCTGGTCGAAAATAGTATCGATGCCGGTGCGACGCGCATTTCGATCGAGATCGAAGGTGGCGGGCGGCGTCTGCTGAAAGTATCAGACGATGGCGAAGGCATGGTGCGCGACGATGCTGTGCTTGCTTTTGAACGTCACGCCACTTCGAAGATTCGCAACACAGATGATCTGAACTCAATCGCCACGCTTGGATTTCGTGGCGAAGCACTCGCTTCAATTGCGTCCGTCGCAAGGGTGGAGCTGACGACTCAGACGACCGACGCAACTGCGGGAACTCGCGTCACGATAGATGGCGGAAAAATGCGCGACGTGAAAGACGCCGCCCACCCACGTGGTACCACGCTGGCCATTCGCGATTTATTCTTCAATGTTCCTGCGCGCCGAAAGTTCTTACGTTCCGAAGCTACTGAAACATTCCACCTAACGAATCTCGTGACGCACTACGCGCTGGCCCATCCCGAGATTGCCTTCACGTTTACCAACAATGGTCGAGAGGTGCTGCATGCAACAGCGGCGAATGATCTGAGGGAAAGGGCTTACCAGGTTTTTGGCCAGGACTTTCTCGACAACTTGTTAGAAGTCGACGGTGGCGATGCGCAGGTCGCGCGGGTGACCGGTTACATTTCGGCTCCTCGCGATCGGCGCACGTCGCGTGATTCGCAGTATCTGTTTGTTAATCGCCGGTTCGTACGCGATCGTCTGATCGGCCGCGCATTGTCGGAGGGATACCGGTCAGTTCTTCCGCATGGAGTTTACCCGGCAGCGCTCTTGTTTATCGAAATCCCGTTGGAGGAAGTGGATGTCAACGTTCATCCAGCGAAAACTGAAGTCCGCTTCCGCCGGGCAGCTGCGGTTGCTGATGCCGTGCGTGAGTCTGTGCGCGAAGCGTTGGCAAGTGCAGGATTCGTGCGGGAAGAACGTGAGCCAGAGACGGCGGGACGTGGCGTCGAGGAAATGCGGGGACAAGAAGAGGGGGAGACGGGGGGACGGGGAGACTTAGAGACGGGGAGACAAGGAGACGCGGTGAGCGCATCCGCGAACGGAACGAGTTGGTCTGGTTTTGCTGCGCACGAACAAACTGATCGCTCGTATTCGCAACCGGCAATCCATCGTGAGTCTGGCGGAGGTCACTCCGACTTACGACCCGACTATCAACCACCGTCGCAGTCAAAGATCCAATTCGCTTCATTGATGTCATCCGTTGAAGAAGCGCTGACGGAAGGAGCCGAAGCGGAGAATGGGGGACTGGGAGAAACGGAGAATCGCCCTGTCTCCCCGTCTCCCGTTCCCCCCTTCTCCCCGTCTCTTCCTCCACTCAATTCCGCAGAAAAGTTCGCGCGCGAAGTCACGCCCGAATCGTTGTCTTCAAACATTCGTCCTCTGGGACAGCTTGAAGAGAGTTTCATCATTGCCACCGATGATGAAGGACTCTTGCTGATCGATCAGCACGTAGCACACGAACGCGTGCTGTTCGACAAGTATCGTGCGCTCGAAGGTGAACGGCGGCCGGAGTCGCAGCAGTTGCTCGTGCCGGAGACGTTTGATCTAACTCCGGCGCAAGCCGCAGTCTTCGATCAACTCGCGCCAGAGTTGGAGAACTATGGTTTCGAGTTGATGCGACTGTCTGGTAGAACAGTGGCCATCAAAGCTACGCCAGCTGACCTCCCTGCGAGCGAAGCCCGCAACATGCTGGCGGAATTACTCGACACTGTTGATTCCGAAAAGAAGAACACCGCTCGTGAAACTCTGCGTGATGAGATTGCCGCGTCGCTCGCGTGTCATGCGGCGATTAAAGTGAACATGCCTCTCGCGCCTGAAAAGATGCGGTGGTTAATTGATCGACTTCTCCAGACTTCTTCACCCACCACTTGTCCTCACGGCCGCCCTGTAATTCTTCGACTCAAAACACGCGACATTCTCAAAGGCTTCCATCGGATTTAGCTCCGTAGCGACACAGTCAGTACCGCCCGCGGTCGCGGGTGGGTACGTAGTCACTGCGAGAAGGTCGATTGACTCCGTTTAATCCTCCAGGCATCTCTCAATGGCTTCGCACCTATCCGCTATCGCGGACGGTACTGACTGTTTTGCCACGGAGTCGACACCTTATTGACTCAACAACCAAAAGCGGTTTCACCTTCGTAGGTATAGTCATTGCTTAGATCTGCATTAGCAACCCGATCAGTTCTGAAAACATACAAATTGGTACGGAGGAGAAGTTATGGGACTGTTTGACAAGATGTTTGGAAAAGGCGCGTCTGATGCAGAGCAACAACAAGGTGCACAACAACGCTTCAACGAATTAAAAGGTAAATACCAAAGTGTCTTGAACACTGCGGATCAGCAGCAGATCCGGTTTCAGAATCTGCATGTGCAAGACAATAAACTGTTCATTAAGGGCATTGCGCCATCTGACGACGCAAAGAACAAGTTTTGGGATCAGATCAAACTTGTGAACCCAAACATGGACGATATCACTGCAGATATCACGGTTGATCAAAGTCGTGCAGTAGGTGCAGCCGCTGGTGGAGGACAAGGCGGCGGGCAAACCTACACTGTCGCGAGCGGCGACACGCTATCGAAGATCAGCAAGAAGTATTACGGTGATCCGAACGAGTACATGCGGATCTTCTACGCGAATCGAGACAAGCTACATGATCCGGACAAGATTCAAGCGGGACAAAGTCTCGTGATTCCGCCGGACGACGGCAAGTAAGAAACAGGGGCAGGAGCAGCATGCAGGAGCACGACTCGACTGCGTGCTCCTGTTTGCTGCGCCTGCTCCTTTAATTACAGCCGCCCAAGAGTTTCAAGGACGAGGTTTGTATCCGTGAGGTCCGGTAGAAAAGCATCGGGTTGGCACGCGAGAAGTTCTTCCTTCGAATAGAAGCGACCGGTACCGAGCGCAACCGCTCGCGCGCCAAAGTGTTGTGCGCACCCGATGTCGTTTGGTGTGTCGCCGAGCACAATGAACTGCTCGGGAGCAAGATTCATTTGCAGCTGCTCTTGAATGCGTTCAGCGGCGCGTTCCGGAAGATCCTTTCGTTCATGGGACTCATCACCGAAGGCGCCCGGCAGACGAAAGTATTTCTCAAGTCCTACTAATTCCATCTTTAAGTAAGCCATTGCCTCAATGTTTCCAGTCAACAAACCGGAACGATAACGCGGGTGCTGATCGAGAACGTCCAGCATTTCGCGCACGCCTGGGATTACTTGAAAAAAGGGCGTGCCGTTTCCAGTTACGCGTCGTGCCTCTTCGGTGATGCGTTTACTTATATCGTGAATGCGTTCACGTATGTCATCGTGCGTGTAACCTTCATCGCGTAGTGCTTCG
>JBKPMX010000141.1:0-39426 GCA_046765655.1 Acidobacteriota bacterium | reverse complement strand
CGCCGAGACAATGTTGACCATCAAATACGGGCACCACGATCTCCGCATTCGACGCCGCATCGCAAGCGATGTGTCCCGGAAATTCATGAACATTTGGAACGATGATCGTATCAAGCTGCGCTACTGAAAGACCGCAGACGCCCTTACCGACTTCGATTCGCACACAAGCCGGTTGTCCCTGGAATGGTCCAAGAATCAACTCGTTGCCATGACGAAAATAGAATCCAGCCCAATTGACATCCGGCAAGGCGTGATACACGAGTGCCGAAAAATTTGCAGCATTGGCGATCAAGTTGCGCTCACCTGCAAGCAGGCTGCGTAGCTGAGTGGCAAGCGTGGCATACAACTCGGACTTCGAAACAGTCGGTTCCTGTGCCACTTGCGGGGTTGCTTCCTGTGATACTTCAGACGACATGCAATTAACTTCCCTTTCTGAGTGGGGCGATGCGGGCGGCCACCGAGGGCCGCCCCCACAATTCGTGTGATAGGTGATGACTATTCTGCCACGGGCATGATGCTAATCACCACTGATTTCGATGCGGGAGTATTACTCTTCTCGGCGACACTGCGAATCGGCACGAGGACATTAGCCTCTGGAAAATAAGTAGCGGCACATCTTTGCGGTATATCGTAAGGAACCACCCGAAAGCCGCGCGCGACTCGCTCTTCACCTTCGAAGTGACTGATCAGATCTACTTTCTGCTGTGCTTTGAGATTCGCCTGGTCCATGTCGTCCTTGTTCAAAAAGACAACCCGGCGTCCATTGCTAATTCCCCGGTAGCGGTCGCTGCCGCTATAGATCGAGGTATTGAATTGATCATGACTGCGAATTGTCATCATCAGAAACTGATCTGGTTTCAAATCAACCACCGGCAGACTGTGCACTGTGAAGTTCGCTTTACCTGTCGCAGTATTGAAGATCCGTTGGCGCGCACCGTTCGGAAGAACAAACCCGCCCGGATGTCTAACACGCGTGTTGTAGTCATCAAATCCAGCGACGACGTTTTCGATGTGTTTGCGAATTAGGTCGTAATCGTTCGCTATCGTCTCCCAATCCACCGTCGTGCGTTGGTGTAGTGTTGCACGCGCCAGCCGAGCAACAACCTGCGGCTCGCTCAACAGGTGTTCCGATGCCGGTGCTAAAGACCCTCGCGACATCTGCACAACTCCCATCGAATTTTCTGTCGTCACAAACTGAGCTACGTCGTTCTGCACGTCAACTTCCGTTCTTCCCAAACAGGGAAGGATCAGTGCCTGTTCGCCGGTGATTAAATGGGCGCGATTCAATTTGGTGGACACGTGCGCAGTTAATCGACAGCGCCGGAGGGCAGCCGCTGTAAATTCAGTGTCAGGGGTTGCTGAGAGGAAATTGCCGCCAAGCGCGAAGAACACTTTAGCCGAGCCGACATGCATCGCTTCGATTGCGCGAACCGTGTCGTAGCCGTGAGTCCGCGGCGGCTCGAAATTAAATTCAGATCCAAGCCGATCCAGGAAGACCGCGGTAGGTCGTTCCCAAATACCCATCGTGCGATCGCCCTGCACGTTGCTATGGCCACGGACCGGACACAAACCCGCGCCAGGCTTTCCCACTTGTCCTCGCAGCAGCATGAGATTGACGATCTCTTGAATGTTGGCCACCGCATTTCGATGTTGAGTCAGGCCCATGGCCCAACAAAAAATTGTTCGATCGGATTCGATGAAGATCCTCGCCGCCCTTTCGATCTCGTGTTGAGCCACGCCACTCTGCGAGACGATCTCAGACCAGGAAACGTTCTTCAGCGCTGCTGCGAACTCTTCGAATCCACCGGTTTGAGCAGCAATGAACTGTCGATCAAGTACCTGGCCCGGTCGTCGTTCGTCCTCAGCAAGCACTGCTTTACTAATTCCCTTCAGCAATGCGACGTCGCCGTTTATTCTCACTTGCAGAAACAGATCAGCTAATTGCGTTCCTCCACTGATCAACCCGAGTATGTCCTGCGGATGCTTGAAACGAGTCATGCCTGCCTCGGGCAGAGGGTTGATGTGAACGAGCTTGGCGCCATTCCGTTTTGCACGCTGCAACGACGACAACATCCGCGGATGATTCGTTCCCGGATTCTGTCCGATGACAAAGATCGCTTCGGCTTGATCGAAATCATCAAGCAACACAGTTCCCTTGCCGACGCCGATCGTTTCACTCAAGGCAGTACCACTCGATTCATGACACATGTTTGAACAGTCAGGAAGATTGTTCGTGCCGAACTGCCGGACAAACAGCTGATACAAAAACGCCGCTTCGTTGCTCGTTCGTCCAGAGGTATAGAAGATTGCCTGGTCGGGATAGTTGAGGGCGTTGAGTTCGCCGCCGATCAAATCAAACGCATCATCCCATTTGATCGGTTCATAGTTTGACGAGTTGCGACGAAGCAGCATTGGATGTGTGATCCGTCCCTGCGCCTCGAGCCATTCGTCGGATTGCAATGCGAGATCGGCGACGCTGTGTGTTGCGAAAAACTCTGGAGTGACTCGCTTTGTTGTTGCTTCTCCCGCGACGTGTTTTGCACCGTTCTCGCAAAATTCAAAATGCGAACGCTCCGCATCAGGTTCCGGCCACGCGCATCCTGGACAATCCACCCCGCCCACCTGATTGAGTTTCAGTAATGTACGCGTGCCTCGCACCAAACCCATTTCGCTGCTGATGCTTTTCACAGCAGAGACAATGGCCGGCAGACCTCCGGCGACCTTTTTGGGCTGCTGAACTTCAGGCGGTGAAGGTTCCTGCGGGGGTTGGGGTGAAATGTTGGAGGTACTTTGGTGTTTTGACATCGAACGTTCGAATTAACTCGGTAAGATGTTAACACTACCCTGCCGGTTTTTCCGTAACTTAACCCAAGACATGGCGCGGCGAATGAGACGGCTTAGTCTCCGCGTAGCCTCGGCGTTCTCTGCGCCTCTTGCGGTTAACGAGGGCTTGAAGCGATGACCGCAAGAGACGCAGAGGGCGCCGAGGTTGTGCAGAGCGGTAACAAACACTCGCTATTTCATCTCTCTTTGGAATCTTGTAATTCTGAAATCCTGTCCAAAGAACAATTTGACTTGGCAGCACGCTTTAGCTTAAAAGCGTTCTGCTCCTCTTAACCCGAATTCTGATTACAAATTTGGTATCCAATTCCAAACCCGCGTCGTTGCTCCGCAAACCGATCTCAACAACTCCGAGGACTCTAATGAATCGATCACCGCGTCTTTATCTTCTCGCGCTCGCGTTTGTCTTGTTCTCAACTGTCAGTGTATCGGCTCAAGCTCCGGTTAAGCCCGGTCGAGATCCCAATCAGGCCGTCGATCAGGATTACACGAATAAGATTCGCGAATACACCACCGCGCCATACTTCAATTCGCCGCTGACAGATTATCTGCCTGCATCGCCGAATGTACCGACGCCAAAAGCTGTGCTCGGTGATGTTGCTGGCGCGCCCGGTAAGTTGCCGTACGCCGAAGACGTTTACAAATACATGCGCATGCTCGAGCGCGCGACGCCACGCGTGAAGGTCTTTTCGATCGGCACGACTGAAGAAGGACGCGAAATGATTGCCGTGGCAGTGGCATCCGAAAAACTGCTGGAACGACTTGAAGAAAATCGCGCACGCTTAACGAAGCTTGCTGATCCACGCACGATCAACATGGACGACAACGAAGCCGATCGTCTCGTCGCCGACTCGTTTCCTATCTACTACATTACAGGAACGATCCATTCGCCGGAGACCGGCTCGCCAACGGCATTGATGGAGCTCGCTTACAGACTCGCGGTCGACGACAGTGCTTACGTGAAATCGATTCGCGACAATCTCGTTACGCTGATCACTCCCGTTGTTGAAGTTGACGGCCGCAACAGAATGGTTGACGTGTACAACTGGCACCTGGCAAACCCAAACAGCAATTGGCCATGGCTGGTCTATTGGGGCCACTACGTCGCGCACGACAACAACCGCGATGCGATCGGTCTCTCGCTTAAGCTGACGCGAAACGTTCTCAATACGTATCTCCATTGGAAACCACTCGTGCTTCACGATCTACACGAGTCAGTTCCCTATCTCTACGACAACACGATCGGCGATGGACCATATAACGCCTGGGTCGATCCCATTCTGACTGATGAATGGCAGATGATTGGTTGGCACAACGTGTCGGAGATGACGAAGTTTGGAATGCCCGGCGTATTTGCGCACGGCAACTTCGATACGTGGTCGCCGGGATATCTGATGTTCATGGCGGCGACTCACAACGGTATCAGCCGGCTGTATGAAACGTTTGGCAATGGCGGCGCGGATACGTTGGAACGAACCTTGTCGCCGAGTGAATACGAGCGCACGTGGTACCGGCAGAATCCTCCTTTGCCGAAAGCGAAATGGTCTCAGCGCAACAACAATAACTACGAGCAAACAGCGCTACTGATATCGCTCCAGCACTTCAGCGCGAACAGCAAGTTGTTCCTCAAGAATTTCTACCTGAAGAGCAAACGTTCGATTGATAAGCCGAAGAACGAAGGTCCGGCTGCGTACGTCTTGCCAGGCGACGAAGTTCGCACGGCGAATCAAGCTGAACTCTTGCGAACGCTTCAAGCCCAGGGCGTGGAGATCAGCAAAGCAACGGCGCCATTTACAGTGCAAGTGAAAAGAAGAGCGGCCGGACCCGCGGCCTCCGCTGCTCCGTCTCCCGCCGCATCACCTTCAGCTTCACCTGGCCGACGTCAGAACACAGAAGACAGAACATTTCCAGCGGGCAGTTACATTGTTCGCATGGACCAACCGTACAGCCGCATTGCCGATGCTCTGCTCGACTATCAATATTGGGCGCCGAACGATCCGCAAACGGACATCTACGACGACACCGCATGGACCATGGGTGAACTGGCGAATGTCGAGGTCGTTCGAGTGGTTGATGCAAAAGTGCTACAAGCGCCGATGGACAAGGTGACCGGCGACGTACGATCCAGCGGCAGCATTGTTAATTCAGGAGGCGTATACCTCATCAATCACAATGCCGACAATGCGCTCGTTACTTTGCGGTATCGATTAAAGGATGCAGAAGTGGAAGCGGCGGAGGAACCCTTCGACGCAGCCGGGAAGAAGTTCAACCGAGGTTCATTCATTATTCGCAAAGTCAACGAATCTGACTTGCGAAAAGCTGCGGATGACCTTGGCATTCCAGTTTATGCCGTTTCAAGTGCGCCCTCTGTTAAGACGCACCCGTCGCGCGCGCCGCGAGTCGCCATCATGCATACATGGTTTACGACTCAAGATGAAGGTTGGTACCGCATCGGGTTTGACCAACTCCAAGTTCCGTTTACATACATCAGCACGCAGGACATGGCTAAGGAAACGAATCTGAAGAGCAAATACGACGTCATCGTGTTCGGGCCTGCTGGTCGTAATCCGCTCGCGATTATCAACGGCGCTCCGATGTATGGAAACCCAATCCCATGGAAGAAGACATCACTTACACCCAATCTCGGCTCAATCGATGAGACCGACGACATGCGTCCCGGCATGGGCTGGGATGGATTGCAGAATCTGATCAAGTTCGTAAAGGACGGTGGATTGTTCATTACCGTCGACGACAGTACAGACTTTGCCGTGCAACTCGGACTGACTGCCGGCGTGACACTGTCAAGGTCGAGCCGGCTGCGCGCAGTTGGGGATATTCTGCGGACGAAGACGGTCGACGCAGCGAGTCCTATCGTTTATGGCTATGGCGATTCGCTCGCGATGTATTGCTCGAATGGTCCAATCTTCGGCGTTAACAACGGACTTGGCGGCGGACGACGTGGTGGCGCACAACAACGAGCTACAGGCCGCGGCACGCCCGACGATCCGGACACACCACAAGGGCGCCCCCCTGCAGAGCTACCCGACCCACCACCACGTGTCGATCCATGGCAAGTGGCACCAGTGACTGATGAACAGCGTCGTAATGCGGTTGGACTGATTCCGCCGGCGCTGCGTCCACGCGTGGTACTTCGTTACGCTGACAGTCGAGAATTGTTTATCTCAGGCTTGTTAGATGGTGGAGATGAAATAGCTCAACGGCCGGCAGTGATCGACGCACCCACTGGTAACGGTCATGTGTTGTTGTTTTCGACAAATCCGTTCTGGCGTGGTCAAACGAAGGGGAGCTACATGCTCGTGTTCAATGCGATTATGAACTGGGACAACCTGAACGCTGGAAGGAAATTAGATCCCAAGTAATCAGATCCCCGGTTCGCAAATACCCCTAACGGCAGTTAGGGGTATTCTTCAGATCCAACCTACGAAACACAGGGACGAAAAACTTGGCGCGCTGGCGAATGAATGTTGAATCTAACACTCAACTTGAATTCGCCAGCGCGCAAACAGGGTCAGCGGTGTCCAGGTAGGTAGGATCTGAAAGAATCCACCGACTGCGGTCGACGCTACGTGACTTCGCGCAATCGCTTCTCTAGAAATCTTCGCTCGCTCTCGTTTGTTACTAATTCAAGCGCCCGTTTATAACTCTGCGCAGCCTCAGCTAGCGATCCCTCTCGCCGCAACAGATCAGCGCGGGCGGCATGAAACAGATGATAATCGTTTAGCTCACCACCACTCTCGAGTTGGTCCAATATTCGCAGACCCGACTCGGGCCCCTCCGCCATCGCGACTGCCACCGCACGATTCAAAGACACCACAGGCGAGGACATCATTTGCTGCAGCAGATCATAGAGACGCACGATCTGCTTCCAATCGGTATCGGCCGATCGAGTTGCGCGGCAATGGACAGCTGAAATTGCGGCTTCAATTGTGTACGGGCCTGCTACTCCGCGCAGCGCTTCATCAACCAGCGGTACAGCTTCGTTTATCTGCCTGGGGTTCCAACGGGTGCGATCCTGATCTTCGAGCGTAACCAGATTTCCCGCTTCATCCAAACGAGCGTCGCGACGGGAATCGTGCAACAACATCAACGCTAGCAGCCCAGTGACTTCGGCAGGCGGCTCAGGAGCCAACAAGTTTCTCAAGAGCCGTGCGAGTCGAATCGCCTCAGTGCACAAATCGCCGCGCACCAGTGGTCCACCTTTCGTTGCCGCGTATCCCTCATTGAAGATCAGGTAGATCGCCGTCAGCACTGCGTCCAGCCGTTCCGGCATGTCGTTTACATCGGGCACCCTGTACGGGATGCCGGCGTCTCGAATCTTTCGCTTGGCTCGAACGAGGCGTTGCGCCATCGTCGGCGTCGGCACAAGAAACGCGCGGGCAATTTCATCCGTTTCAAGACCGCCAAGGGTCCTCAACGTTAGGGCCACTTGTCCTTCGAGTGCCAGCGCCGGGTGACAACACGTAAAAATCAATCGCAGCCGATCATCGGGGATTTCTTCGGTGTCGTACTGCGGCTCCTCGACCGTTTCGATGAGTTGACCGTAAGATTCCAACTTCTCGCTCAGTCGTGTTTGCCTGCGCAATCGGTCGATGGCTTTGTGCTTGGCGGTTTGGATGATCCAGGCGCGCGGAAATTCGGGCACACCTTCCTTCGCCCAGTTGTCGAGCGCCGCAGCGAACGCCTCCTGCGCGGATTCTTCAGCTACGTCGAAGTCGCCGAACAGTCGAATGAGCGTTGCCAGGATGCGGCCCCATTCGGCGCGATAAAGTGAGTCAACAGCAAAATAAGGATTTGGCAGCACGGGTGAAGGATAATAAAAATTTTCCACGCGAGTGTCGATCTGGCGCTTTTCCATTCGATTAACCATTGGAGGCGGACAAATATGAAATACATGATGTTGGTTTATCTCGACGAACTGCATGCGTTAACAGACTCTGAACGAGAGCATTGTTATGTCGAGTCCGCGCAGTTGACGCAGGACTTGAATGCGCGAGGTAAATATTTACTAGCTAGCCCGCTGCACCCAACATCGATGGCAACGAGCGTCCGTTTGCGCGAAGGTAAGCGCCTTGTAACCGATGGGCCTTTTGCCGAAACGCGCGAGCAGCTCGGAGGTTTTTATTTGATCGACGCACAGGATCTTGATGAAGCAATCAGTATTGCCGAAAGGATCCCGGTCGCGAAAGTAGGCACGATCGAGATCCGACCAGTGCTGGAGATCTCAGGATTACCGCAACAGTAGACGAAGGAGATGAACATGAAAACGATTGATCCATATTTGCTATTCAACGGAAATTGCCGGCAGGCAATGGAGTTTTATGCCGAGTGCCTGGGCGCTGACTTATTCAAGATGACCTATGGAGAAGGACCAGGCGAGCAGCCAGATGCTATCAAAGACAAAATCATGCATTCGAAGATTACGAAAGGTGAGCTGGTGATAATGGCGTCCGATCCTCATGACGCAACACCAGTAACCCAGGGAAACAGCTATTTCCTTCACCTTAACTGTGACAGCGCTGAAGAGATTGAGCGGCTCTTTAGTGCAATCGGTAAGAATGGAAAACTGCTGCTGCCGTTACAGGATATGTTCTGGGGAGCGAGATTTGGGATGGTCACTGATCAGTTCGGAGTGAACTGGATGTTTAGTTTTGAATTGCCCAAACAAAATTAGGAGGAAACGATGGAAGCAATCGTTCACGCCCCAACTCTTTCATCAGGTCGAATCTGGGCCGGCAGGATCATGAGCTGGCTGCCTGCTCTGTTTCTTATCGCCGACGCGATCATGAAACTGATGAAACCAGCATTCGTAGTTGATGCAAACGTACAGTTGGGTTATCGCCCCAGTGTGATTATTCCGCTTGGAGTTCTTCTCCTTGTGATCACAATTCTCTATCTAATCCCACGAACAGCAGTGCTCGGAGCGATCTTACTAACCGGTTATCTGGGTGGAGCGGTTGCTACACACGTGCGGGTAGGAACAGAAATCTTCCCAATCGTTTTTGCGATCATGTTTGGCTTACTGCTGTGGGGCGGATTGTACTTACGCGACCTCCGAATGAGTTCACTGATCCCGCTGACCGAAGACTAATTGTAGGGGCGGCCCTCCGTGCCGCGTTTGATGAGAGAGTTAAAAAAGTAGGAGGATCGAATAATGGCAGGCCGGAGCTTGGGGAAAATGCTGCTCGTGCCTGCTGCTCCTGCTCCTTATTCTGTGCCGCCAGCTTCCTCAATCAACTTAATCGCCGGCTCACTGACAAACACCTTCGCATGAAACTGCCGGCCCCAGCCAATCGCAGTAACGTTGCGGTATTCATACGTGTTCTCCACATCGTACTTTGGTGCATACCCTTCATGCAGTTTTTTTCGAATTGAACCGCGCGCGTTTGGATCAGCACCGTGCTTCAGCAGCAGTTCCGTGAATGGTGCGACCTGTTCTCGCCGGCCGTAGTTCATCCAGAAGTTGGGCTGCGACACGACTGTACAGAACAACGCAGTGTGACCGCCAAAACCATCTTTATCCACCGCCGCTCTCACATTCACATCCATTCCCTTCTGCAACAACCAGCGTGCGATTTCAATCTCGTCGTAGTCGACGCACATGTGTAATAGCGTCGTTCCCTGGAGAGGTGTTCCCTGCGTGGCAAGTACATCGTCGTGACATCCCAATTCGGGCGGATAGATCTCTTCGTGGGCAAACGTTCGCTCGAGGAGTTTGGGATCGCGACGCAGATGCTCTTCGAGTAGATCGATGCGGCCGCGATGCAAAGCCATCGTTGGCGTGTCAGGAAGTGCGACGCCACGTGCAGCATACATTTCGAGGATCTGATGTTTCGCTTCAGGGTTTCGAGCGTCAGTCTCGAGTACGACATCCACAGGGGCAAGACTCTTCCCTTCGTCGTTAATCACTCTGCCGCCAAATTCCAAGACGGCCGCTGTTCCTGAGACGCTCAATGTGTAAGCTGGACCACCAAGTGCACCCTCAGGCACAGGCGGCGAACCGGCCATCTCGTACAGCATGCGGGCGGTGCCTATCTTGCTTTGCAGTAGCGCTCGACCGATCGCTGATTCCAGATCACGGGCGCCGAGTTTGTAAAGCATTCGAATGATCTCGTCACGACCGAGGTTTGCTGCGTACGTGAGTGGCGGACCCCAATTACTGTTGCGGCGAATTAGAGCGTCTTCGTGCAGCAACTTAGGATTGCTTGTCACCAGCTTTCTTACGGTATCGATATCGTCACGCCAGATTGCGTTGACGAGCTGAACACCCTGGACGAGCCTGGGCCAACTGGATGCCTGGTAACTGCGAGCTAATACAAGTTGAGCGTCTGCCAGTTTTGCTTCGTGTGGCGACGGTGGTTCCGGGTGATGGTGATTGAGTTCATCGACCGCAGACGGATCCCCACCACGAATACTGTGGAGAAGATCTTTCGCTTGTTGTTTTAGTTGATCGAGGTTTGGGCGGACGGGAAGTTCACGATTAGACATAACGAGCCTCCTTTGGTCACGGCCCGGTGTCCGCTGTATTCGGGCAAAAGGAGGTTCGTGATGAACCTGCTCAGGAAGTCAATCAGGTGGACTCAGTCCTGCCCGCGGACGGGTGGCGGCCTGCACGCCTGTCCGAGAATAGCATCATGTGCGGCAGCAGAAAACCAGATCACTTGAGATTTAGATTTGAGATTGTTATTTGGAGACCACCGACTTCATGTCGGTGGTTCTTCAATTTCGACCTACTGCGGCGTGTGGCGCTCCAATCTTTCGACCACCGACATGAAGTCGGTGGTGTCACTAGACCGCTTCTCAACCACATACCATATCGGTTAACTACTGAATTAAATCGTCTCCTGAAATTCGACTCGTTAGCTTTTCTGCCGCTTTTGCCTGTCGGAACACCAGTTGCCAAAGCTATCAGCGGATGTGTGTTCCCCACACCATGCGTCTCTCCTCGAACAAAGGTGGGTAACAAGGAAGGGATCTCAATGAAGAATAGTTTAATAAAACAGCTCGTCGCATCCGCGACGCTATCGGTGGCAATCATTGGGCTGGCCAACGTCGCCGCCGCGCAAGGCAGGCGCGGGCGCGGTCAGGAGCGCAGCGATCAAAACCAGGCAGAACGCGATCAGCGACAACAGGAACGAGACGCGCAACGTGAACAACGTCGCGCCCAGCAGCAAGCTGAGCAGACGCAACGCGATCAGACTCGAGCACAGGGACAGCAACGTGCGAATCAGGCCAATCAAGATCGTCAGCAACGTTGGGAGCAGCAGCGCCGCGAGCAGGTTCAAAATTCGCAGGAGCGCCAGCAGCGCTGGGAGCAACAGCGGCAGGAACAGCTGCGCAATCGACAGAATCAACAACAGAATCAGCAGAATCAAGAACAGCAACGGCGCCTCGAACAACAGCGTCAGGACCAGATCCGTGATTCGCAGGAACGACAGCGACGTTGGGAACAACAGCGCCAAGATCAGATTCGCAATTCACAGCAACGTGACGACCGATGGCAACAGCAGCGTCAAGACCAACGAGTTGAAGAGCAACGTCGTTTAGAGCAGCAACGCCAGCAACAATCAAATCGTGACTGGCAACGACGTCAGCAACAGGACACGCCCAATCGTAATCGCGATTGGAATCGCAACGATGATTTGCGACGCGAGCAGTGGCAAACTCTGCAACAACAGCGCACCGAACGCTACCGCCTGGAACAACAGCAACGCCAGAACCTCTATTGGCAGCGGCAACAGATTCTCGAGCAGCAGCGACGCCGCGCACAACTGCGTTATCAGCAGCAGTACCTGGACCGAGTGCGAAACGATCAGTTGCGTCTGCAACAGTGGCGTTATAACGACTACACGCCCTACAACTATCGTTATCGACGTGGCAACAGCTACTACGAAACCAATCAGTACGGTGCAGAAATGCTGCGCCGCGCGATCAATGATGGATACGATCAGGGTTATCGAGCAGGCCAGGCAGACCGTGAAGATGGCTGGCGTTACGATGCTGAAAGCGCGTACGCGTACGACGACGCGAGCTACGGATACGATGGCTACTACGTCGACTTGAGCGAGTATCAATACTACTTCCGCGAAGGATTCCGACGTGGTTATGAGGATGGTTACCGCAGTACTTCTCGATATGGTCGATACAGCAACGGCACGGGCAGTATTCTAGGAGCAATACTCGACGGCATACTCGGACTGCAGTTGTTGAACTAAGGAGAGAATCAGCCGCAGGTTTTCGCAGATAGTCATAGATGGTTTTTTGATCTGTGCATATCGGCGAAATCTGCGGCTGATTAGTTTGTGGGTTTAATTCGATCCGGAAGATGCCTTTTTCTGTTTGTCGGCGATCTCGTGTCGCAATCGGTCCTCCTGCTCGCGCAACTTAGGCCTCAGGTTGTCGCCAAAATCTTCAGCTTCAAACAACGGCCGAATCTCGAGCACGCCACCGCCTTCCATCGGGTTCGGGCACTTCTTCGCCCATTCGATTGCCTCGTCCATCGACTTCACTTGCCACAACCAGAATCCGGCGACGAGCTCTTTTGTTTCCGCAAATGGCCCGTCAGTAACAGTCCGGGTTTTGCCTGAAAAATTCACGCGTACCCCATGAGAACTGTCTTTCAGACCCTCTCCGGCGAGCATGACGCCTGCTTTCACTAACTCCTCGTTGAAATTACCCATCTCCTCCAACAGTTTTGGATCAGGCAGTTCTCCCGCCTCTGATTCTTTCGTAGCCTTGACTAACACCATTACTCGCATTGTGTATCTCCTAAGAATTGAAAATCTCGTTCTTCACATGTAAGTCGAACGAAGCAGCCTTAGATCGACAGGGGGCGAAAACTTTTATCCAGCGATTTTGCGATTACCCAGATTAGGCCATACAGGATACGATGGTGTTGTTTTCCTGATTCGATTTAACGGCACTTCGTATCACACATTTAGCAGTCAAACATGAATCTGCCTAAGTTGTGATATCTGCGGATAGTTATGCTTGTTCATCTAATTGACGGGACGTACGAACTGTTTCGTCACTTCTACGGCATACGCCGGTTTCAAAAGACCGATCCTCCGCTTGGGGCGGTCGGCGGAGTATTGAGCGGCGTCGTGCGGATGATTGAACAAGGCGCGACGCACGTCGGCGTCGCGACAGACCACATCATCGAATCCTTCCGCAATACTCTGTGGCCTGGCTACAAAACCGGCGCGGGCATAGAGCGCGCGCTGCGCGCCCAATTTCACCCACTGGAAGAAGCGTTACTCGCGATGGGCGTTGCAACCTGGCCCATGATTGAGCTGGAAGCTGACGATGCGCTAGCTTCAGCTGCGTATCTTTCGAGTCTTGATGACCGCGTGGAGAAGATTTGCATTTGGACTCCTGACAAAGATCTTGCGCAATGTGTTGTTAACGATCACGTCGTGCAGATCGACGGGCGCAGAAACATTATTCGTAACGAGAATGGTGTCCGCGAGAAGTTCGGAGTTGATCCTAAATACATTCCCGACTATCTCGCGTTAGTGGGAGACGCAGCGGATGGTTATCCTGGCATTGCAGGGTGTGGCGCTCGGACCTCCGCACGGTTGATCAATACTTACGGGCCGATCGAGGATTTTCCAAAAGACGTTTTGGGCGAGAAAAGGGAGCTGGCACTCCTCTTCAAAGACTTAGCTACACTGCGGACAGACGCACCGCTCTTCACTGATGTTGACGATTTGCTGTGGCGCGGCCCAACTAAGGACTTTGATCTGATTGCGGAAAAAATTGGAGACAAGCGATTACTGCAGCGCGTTCGCAAGCTTGAGGCCAACCTGACGAAGTAGGTTGAACAGGGTTGCAGAATTTCGAAATTTCAAGATTGTCAAAACAAAACTCAGCAGAGAACCAGCCTTCCCTTCTACGTTGCAATCTTGTAATCGTGAAATCCTGTCCAGGGTTGCCAGTTCAAGGAAGTTTCCGCATCATGCACGAGATTAACTTTCCCCAATGTCAAATGCTTCCGCCCAACCTGTGACGACGACAGTCTCGGCCGAACCTGTCGTTGCTCCTCCGGCACCCACGACCAGTAAACGCCGTTACGACCGTTCAATTATTGAGGGTCCGCTACAACCCGCCGTCTGGAAGCTCGCATGGCCCACCATGCTCACCAACGCCATAGGCGGTCTTCAAGGAATGGTGGACCACGTACTTGTTGGGCGTCTCATTGGCTATAAAGCAAATGCCGCGATGGGCGTTAGCTGGCAGATCATACTCGTCGTTATCGTTTTCATCTCATCCGTATTCACTGGAATGAGCGTGCTCGTTTCACGTTTCGCTGGAGCCAACGATGAAGAGAAAGTTAACCGGACCGTGTATCAGGCCTTTCTCACCGCCCTATTCATCTCGGTCGGAATCATGGCGCCGATCGGATACTTCGCATCTCCCGCTTTGCTCGATCTAGTTAACGCTGCTCCCGACGTGAAAGCGGAAGCATTGCCGTTCCTAAGAATCATGTTTCTGTTCAGCGTCGGGTTGTTCATGTTCTTCATGCTCAGCACGGCACTGCGGTCTGCCGGAGATGCCCGAACGCCAATGATGCTTGGAATCGCGATGACCGTTCTCAACGTGGGGCTAAACGTGGTGCTGATTCGCGGCTTGGGTCCAATTCCGGCTTTTGGTACAGCAGGCGCGGCAATGGGGACAGTGACCGCCTCCGGGCTGGTCGCGCTTTTTTCGCTTTGGAAACTTTGGAGCGGTGCATGGGTTGTCTCATTTCCGCGTACACACGGCTTTGGTCCAGATTGGACCATCATTCGCTCACTCTTCAGATTTGGATTGCCGACCGGCATTCAGGGGATCGCGATGAACATCGGTGGTGTGTTGATGCTCTCGTTCATCGGATCGCTGGCTCAAAGCGCTGCCGCCCAGGCCGCGTTCTCGGTTTCATATACCGAGTTGTTTTCACTTGTGACTTGGACAAGCGTCGGATTGATGGGCGCCGCGGCCGCAGTTGCTGGTCAAAACCTCGGTGCAGGAAATCCTGACCGTGCAGACGCCGCAGTACACGTTGCTGCTCGTTTTGGATTTCTTGGGGCAACGTTCGTAGGAATATTCTTCCTGTTTTTCCCACGACAACTTCTCAGTATTTTCGGGATGAATGATCCAGTGGTTGTCGGTATCGGCGTGCAGCTGCTCCGAATATTGAGCGCGTCAGGACTCTTAATCGCGGTCGCTTTGACTTTCACCGGCGGCCTGCAAGGAACTGGTGACACGAAGAGTCCGCTTTATATCTCCATCATCTCCCAAATCATTGTGCCGCTTGGAATCTGCTTCGTAATCAAACAAACGAGCCGGCTTGATCCAATTGATATCTGGGTCGCGATTCTTTGCGGCCACGCAACGCGCTGTGCGTTGAGCATCATTCGGTTCAAGCAAGGCAAGTGGCGCACAATTAGTGTCGACATCGGACCGAAGACGAAAGTAAATTCCTCTTAATGACGACGGGTGGTCGAATTGGATTTCTCTGTGCAAACTCTGCGTCTCAGCGGGCTCTGCGTTTATTCTCAAAATCACCAACAGTCACATTCGAACAGCGCCTTCGACAACACTATGAACCGACGAAAGTTCATTAGCTCCACACTCGCTGCTACGAGCGGACTGCTTGTTTCCCAAACCGATGGGAACTCGCAAACCACTCACAAATCTCTTCGCTCCTACGAAACAGAAGTAAGCGCATTGCTGTCGCGGATGACGCTGCAGGAAAAGATCGGCCAAATGCTTCAGGCGGAACAAGACAAGCTCGCGGATGGCGATATCGAGAAGTATGCCATCGGCTCCGTGTTGAGTGGCGGTAGTTCAGATCCGAAGGCCGGAAACAGTGTCGAGGCCTGGACGGACTTATACGATTCGCTCCAGCGCCGCGCACTCAACACGCGACTTCGTATTCCTATCCTGTATGGGATCGACGCTGTGCATGGGCACAGCAATGTTCTGAACGCGGTGATCTTTCCGCACAACGTCGGGCTCGGCTGCACGCGTAATCCATCATTAGTTGAAAGAGCGGCGCGTGTAACTGCGGCGGAGGTAAGAGCGACCGGAATCAATTGGACCTTTGCGCCTTGCGTGACTGTTCCACGTGATGAACGCTGGGGCCGAACCTACGAAGGATTCGGTGAAACACCTGAGCTGGCACGTGATCTCGGTGCCGCAGCTGTGCGTGGTTTTCAGGGAAAAGATTTGCGAGATCCGTTAAGCATAGTCGCATGCGCGAAACACTTTATGGGCGACGGCGGGACTTCATTCGGGACTGGTCCTAAGAACAAGCTGCTCGATCGGGGCGATACGAAAATCGACGAACGGGAGCTCAGGTCAATTCACATGCAGGGTTATGTGAGTGCAATCAAAGCTGGCGTCGGTACGATCATGCCGTCTTACAACAGCTGGAACGGCGTTAAGTGTTCGGGAAGTAAACGACTGCTAACGGAGATTCTCAAGAACGAACTCAAGTTCGACGGCTTTCTAATCTCTGATTATGACGCCATCGACGAAATGCCTGGTGACTTCAAGACTCAGATTGAAACTTCGGTCAATGCTGGCATGGACATGTTCATGGTGCCAAAAAAGTTTCCCGAGCTCTCCAGGCTGCTACTCGAACTCGTAAATGAGAAGAGGGTCAGCATGACGCGCATTGATGATGCAGTAAGAAGAATTCTGCGCGTGAAGTTTGCTGCAGGTTTGCTCGGCACAAATCGATCACCACTGGCAGACCGAAAACTACACAGCAGCTTCGGTTCGGCTGCGCACCGTCAAGTCGCACGCGAATGTGTCAGGGAATCTCTGGTGTTGCTGAAGAACGACAAGCGCATTCTTCCGCTCCGAAAGAATTTGCGGCGAATCGTCGTCGCCGGAAAGAGTGCGGACGATATTGGAAACCAGTGTGGCGGCTGGACAATCACCTGGCAAGGAAAAAGCGGCAACACTATGACGGGTGGAACAACGATCCTGCAGGCCGTGAAGCAAAGCGTTTCGTCGAGCACTGAGGTGGTCTATTCAATGGACGGTGCTGACTTAGCCCAACCCGATGTGGCAATTGTGGTAGTTGGTGAGACCCCTTATGCAGAGTATTTGGGAGATCGGGCCAACCTTGATTTGCGAGATGAAGACATCGCCGTTATTGAAAAACTGAAGCGAGCTGGAATTCCTACCGTCGTTGTACTCTTTTCGGGTCGCCCGGTGATCATCAATCGCGCGCTTGAGCTTTCAGATGCTTTTGTGGCGGCGTGGTTACCTGGAACAGAAGGCCGTGGTGTTACAGACGTGATATTTGGCGATGTACCGTTCAAAGGAAAGCTGTCCGTTTCCTGGCCGCGCTCGATGGACCAAATCCCAATAAACGTTGGCGACGCGAATTATCAACCATTGTTCAAGTATGGATTCGGATTGCAGTACTAGCGGAAAAGCTGCGTCGTGAAGAATTCCGTTTACACTTCAGACTCGCGAATCCCGCTACTTAATAGCTAGTTCTTTGGATTAAACAGGCCGCCGCCGTGTGATTCAAATCGGCAATCTAAAATCGGCCATTGGCAATGACAGAAAGGGTGCCCACGATGAGATCCTTAGGTTTAGCGCTATCGCTTTTCGTTCTCGTTATCCTCGCCTGCAAAACCGCAGGTAACAAGAACGTCGTAATACCGACGAGTTCTCAACCGTCAACTTCGTCAGGTCAGCAAGTCGAAAAACAGAAGCCTCAGTCCGGAACAGGCAATGTGCAGGGTAAGGTTTTATACAACAGCAAACCCGTGGAAAACATCGAGGTGAAGCTGTGTCAAACTTTCAACCGGTTCTTCGGAGGTTGTGGTGGCAAGACGATCACCGCGCGGACAGACAAAGACGGCGATTACGTGATTGCGAATGTCGAACCAGGTAGTTATGAAGGCTTGTTGGCGCGTGTGTTCGAGACCGATTCTTTCGTGTTCGCGACGACAGGCCTTGCGGGAATTAATGCACAAAAGTATGAAGTAGTCGCTGATAAGACGCTGTTCATTCCTCCGACCAGTTTGTTCAAAGGCGATTTGAAACTTGTCAATCCGAAGCCGGGATCGAAGGTCGGACAGAACCTCGAGTTGAAATGGCAGGAGTATCCTGACGCAGCGTATTACAAGTTCAGCCTGTTCTCAGAAGATTCGAAGATAACGTCGCCCTACATCAACGAGCGCGCGGAATCGACCTCTTTTGTTCTTGAGAAGCCCATGCCAAAAGGCACTTACCGAATTGAGATCGAAGCTTACAATAGCGACGATCGGAAGCTGTCCGAAACGAGTAACGATCTGAAAATGACTGTGACCGACGGCTCCTGACACCAAGAAAGTAACCGACCTTTTGGAGTGCGGTGGCCCGGCCCCGCTTTATTAGAGCGAACGGTCTTGACGAGCTGCTAGATAACAAAGCGGGGCCAGGCCACCGCACTCCAAACGCCTCTGCGGCTAGATAGCGTATGAATCTGTTTGATGCCATCTTTCAGCCGAACCGGAAGTCGGCCGCGATTATCTACGAGGGACGCCAGATCTCTTACTCTGATCTCGCCGACCAGGTGCAGACAATGGCGGGCGCGATTGCGGCTGTTGGGACAAAACGGGGCGATCGCGTCGCACTTTTACTGAATGATTCACCAGAGTTCATTCAAGCCTTCGTTGCCATCTGCTCGATGGGCGCGATTGCCGTTCCGATTAACCCCGCACTCCGACTAGATGATCAGCGCCGCATCATTCACAACTGTCGCGCGCGCGTAGCGGTGATCGAGGATGAGTTTTCCGAGTCGCTTCTGATTAACGTACCAGCCGAATTACACTTCCCCGAAGAAATCCTCACCGTTGACCGCACATCGCAACCAAGCCAATTAGAGGAATTCGGACAACACTTCTACGTGACTGATGCGACCATGCGTGAGCCAGCTACCCGCATCAACCCGCTCGAATCGCTGCGCGATAAACCACAACCAGCATTCAGCAGCACTGCTCAAGACGCAGTGGCGTTCATACTCTATACGTCTGGCAGCACGGGTGAACCAAAAGGCGCGATGCACAGTCAAGCTGACATCTTCTATACAAACTCCGCGTTTTGTCGCGAAGTACTGCAGTTGACTGCGGACGATCGGTTGTTTTCCTCATCACGTCTGCCGTTCGCCTATGGCTTGGGGAATGCTTTCTCCTTCCCGCTACTGAATGGCGCGACATCGCTCTTGTGTCGCGAAAAGCCGACTGCGGAAGTAATCAGTCGAACACTACGTGGGGCTCGACCAACAATCTTCTTTGCCGTTCCTGTGGTGTACAGCCTTCTGCTTGAGCATCACCGGCAGAAGCAGCCACTCGACTGCAGCAGTTTGCGCATGTGTGTTTCAGCGGGTGAAGCGCTACCTGCACAACTGGGTGAGGAGTGGGAGAAAACGTTCGGCGTTCCGGTACTTGATGGAATCGGATCGACTGAGATGTTGCACATGTTTATGTCGAATAAGATCGACGATGTATGTTACGGCAGCAGCGGTAAGCTTCTGTCGGGTTATGAAGCTCGACTACTGGACGAACACGGTGATCCGTCTGCTAAAGGCGTCGAGGGCAATTTGTGGATCAAAGGTGCGAGTGCAGCCTCTGGATATTGGGAGCGACCCGAAGAAACCGCGCGCACTTTTGTCGACGGCTGGGTTCGGACGGGAGATCTCTATCGCTGTGACGACGCGGGTCATTGGTATCACATGGGCCGTAGTGACGACTGTTTCAAATCGAGTGGTCAATGGGTTTCACCCGTGGAAGTCGAAGGCGTGTTGCTGCGACATGAGAAAGTTGCACGCGCAGCCGTGGTGGAAGATTTTGACGAACGTTCGCTTCCATGTGCTTGTGCATTCATTGTCAGTGACAACGCAGAGTCTGAAGCGGTTGAGTCCGAGCTACGCCAACTAGCCGCGACCGCATTACCCAAATTCAAGCAACCGCGCAGATACGTTTTTGTGACTGAGCTACCGTACACCGCAACGGGAAAGATACAACGATTTAAGTTGAGGCAGTCGATACGTGAGCTGCGTTCCGCGTCAATGTAGTGGTAACACAGTCAGTATCCCGACGCGTCGGGATACTGACTGTGTTACCACAACGGAGTCCAAACATGGGAAATGATCTAAGCCTTCAGGAAACCTACGCTCCCAACAATGCCTGTTTCGGTTGCGGGCCTGCCAATCCGAACGGCCTGCACATTCGCAGCTTCGCTCAGGGCGATGAGGTTGTTGCGGACTGGCAGCCGAGCAAACAGTACGAAGCGTTTGAAGGAATGTTGTGCGGTGGAATCATTGGAACCCTGCTCGACTGTCATTGCAACTGGACAGCCACCTGGCACCTGATGAATAAAACCGGCGCTAGTACACCTCCGTGCACTGTAACCGCCGACTACGCCATTAAACTCCTACGCCCGACTCCTACCGATCAACCGATAAAACTTACGGCCCGCGTGGTCGAATCCAAAGAAGACCGCGCCGTGGTTGAAGGCAAACTAATCGCTCATGATAAAGTGTGCGCTACTTGCCGCGGCACGTTCGTCGCAGTCAAACCGGGACACCCGGCGTATCATCGGTGGTAACCATGCGATACCCAATACAACGTCCACGTCGCTTACGCAGAACTGACGCACTTCGATCACTCGTCCGCGAAGCGAAACTCACTCGCGACGATTTTGTGTTGCCGTTATTCGTCTGCTCAGGAACGAAGGTGAGGCGCGAAATTTCGTCCATGCCGGGAGTCTTCAATCTCTCAGTCGATGAAACCGTTGAAGAAGTCTCGCGTGCATTCGATATCGGCGTTCGCAGTGTGATCCTGTTTGGGCTGCCGGAAAGCAAGGATGAAACCGCAACCGGTGCGTACGCTGAAGACGGCATCGTTCAGCGCGCACTTCGCGCGATCAAGAAATCAACGCCTAACGTGATCGCGATGGCCGATACGTGTCTTTGTGAGTACACATCGCACGGTCATTGCGGGGTTGTTCGCGATGGCGATGTCGTCAACGACGAGTCTCTCAAACTCCTGGCAAAGACCGCGTTGAGTCAGGCCGAGGCGGGCGCTGATGTCGTCGCGCCATCGGCGATGATGGACGGGCAAGTCGCGTCGATTCGTGAAGCACTAGACACATCGGGCTTTGAACACATTCCGATCATGGCGTACGCAGTGAAATACGCATCGGCCTTTTATGGACCATTTCGTGAAGCCGCTGACAGTGCGCCGGCATTCGGCGATCGCCGCGCTTATCAGATGGATCCGCCAAACGTACGCGAAGCAATGCGCGAAGCGCAGCTCGATTACGAAGAGGGTGCAGATATCCTGATGGTTAAGCCGGCAACGGTTTATCTCGACGTTCTGCGAATGGTGCGTGATCGATACGATGTGCCACTCGCCGCCTATCACGTTTCGGGCGAGTACGCTCTGATCAAAGCTGCGGCGCAAAAGGGTTGGATCGATGAACAACGCGTGATGCTGGAAACATTGACTAGCATCAAGCGAGCAGGCGCCGACATTATCCTGACGTACTATGCCAGAGACGCCATTAAGGCTCTGGAATAAAAGCTTTCAATGACAAATGAAGAAGTACAAATGATGGAGTTTATCAGGGAGAAGCAGGATCAAATCGCCGCAACTCTGCAACATTCGGAAGAGCAGCGAATCCGCGACACTTCGCGCCTCGATAACCTGGAGGAATCGTTTCAGCTTGTAAAGCAGTTAGCGGAAAAGCATGGTCTCCGTTAGACACAGGAGCATTCCGCCGAGTAGTCGCCAGCAACCCAAGGGCTACGGGAAGCTTCTAAGGAGACGTTCCGCGGGAGTTTAGAGCTTGAGAACCTTCAAAGTCCCCGACATTCGACGCCTGACGCGTCTGGGCGTGCTCACCTCGCTAAGCCTGACAGTGTTGGTAACAAACGCTTTCTCTCAATCCGGCCGACGCACCAAGCCGGCGGCTCCAACTTCATCGACAACCACTGAAGACGCGACTGCGACTACTCCCAGTAACAGAGAACTCTCAGAACACGTTACGCTCCTCGTCGCACATCAATTCACCTCCAGCCGAATGAGAAGTGAAGAGACGATCTTCACCAACTTCGTCGAACAACTGAATGCTTTCAAGAATGTCAGCGCGACTACAATCGGGGATCTCAATAGCGAGGCCGCCAAGAAGCGCGCGAAGGAAGAGACGGGCGCGATCGTTCTCTTACTGAAGTTTGATATCGATAGTTTTCAAAAGGGCACATACATTCTCAACTCGCCTGACATGGATGTCGACGTCGTTAGCTTTGCTCCAGGTACGGGCCAGGAAAAATTTAAAGGCAAGGTTTACTACAAAGCGCAGGCGGGGCCGAATGTTAGAAAAGACAACTGGCCGGGAGGCACTCCGATCAAGATCACTGCTGAGGCTGTGGGTGTCGAAGCCGCAGAGCAAGTGCACGACTGGCTGCTGCTGGAAGAGTTGCGCAAGAAAAAACCTTAGGAAGTTTTGAGCAGGATTTCAGGATTACAAGATTTCAAGAGTTGAATTTTGTAATCCTGAAATTCTATCTAAAGTTCATCCAACGCCTGGCCCAGTCGCTTTAATCCCTCTACGAGCGTCCGAGTCTCCACTGCAAAGCCAATTCGAAAATGATCAGGCAGTTCGAAGAATCGTCCGGGCACAACTGACGTTTCGTAGTTCGTCCGCAACACATCCCACAACTCATCCACGCTGCCCTTCTTCATCCGCGGAAACATCGTGGTGCCAAACTGTGGACGTACCGCTTCCAGATCCTCTCGCGAGTCGAGAAAATCATTCATAAGACTTCGATTGTCGTCGAGCAGTTTCTTAGATTGCTCGGCGATTCCATCAAGCTGTTCCAAGGCCAGTACGCTCAGACGCTCGCCTGAATGGACAGGCGTCGAAGCAAAGACATCATTCAGCAACCACATCCTTCGCGCGAGTTCAGGTTCAGCAAAGATCCAACCGCAGCGCAGTCCGCTGAGACCAAATGCTTTTGTGAGGCTGCTGGTAATAACAAACTCTGGTCCAAGTTTGAAGGCAGTGCGGGGGCGATGTTCAAACAGGGTCTCGATATAGACTTCATCAACGAGCACACGTGCGCCGTTCCCCCGCGCTAATTCTCCAATCGCTCTCAACGTCTCATCGCCCGTCAAAACGCCGCTTGGATTATGCAGATTCGTCAGCACAATCAATCGCGTGTTTGACGTGATGTTTCGGGCAATTGTGTCCGGTGAGATTTCGAATCCCTTCTCGAACGTGCGCGGAAATCGTTTGAGCTTGGCGCCGAGAAACTGCGCCGTCGCCAACATCGGCTCGTATGCCGGTGATTCAAAAAGAACTTCGTCGCCGGGATCTATCAACGCAGCGATTGCGAGGTGATTCGCGAATGAAGTGCCGGCAGCGGTCACAATTGATTCTGTTTCGACGGCATAGCGAGCTCCGATCAAACGCTTGAGCGGCTCGTAACCATAACCGCCGTCGGTGATCTCAAGGTCATCGAGCGATACGCGCAATGCTTTCAAAGGAAGATTCGGCATTCCGCTCGTCGCCAGATTGAATCGTGCCTGTGAGCGCGTCTTTGCCCAATTCATGTACGAAGAGCCCATGGCTCCGCGTGGCTCGTTCATGTGCGACTCCTCCTCTGCCAAAAAAGATACGCTGGAATTCCGGCGAGGAGAATTGCTACGCCGATTAACGTGTTGCTCGGATAACGAATGATTGTATTGATGACCACCAGCCAACACGCGGCAACGAAGATCGCTGTAGTGAATGGATGACCTGGCACTGTCGTAATCCGTCGTTGTTCGTCAACCGCGTTCATCGCACGTTTTCTGAAGACGAAAATACTGTACGCGGTCAATCCGAAGAAGATGAAATCCATTGAGACAACGTAATTGAGAATCTGTTCGTACCGTCCCCACAGTGCGATGATTGCAGCCATCACTCCCTGGAGAACAATGGCCACGATCGGCGCGCGTGTCTTCGGGTGAACGGTTGCGACACTTTTGAAGAATAGTCCATCCCGCGCCATTGCAAAATAAACTCGCGGCGCCGTCAACATACTCTGACTGAGAAACCCAACTGTCGAAATCGCGATACCTGTCGCGATCGCGCGCGCGCCAAAATCGCCGAGTGATTTCCGCATCACGTCGGACGCCGGCGCTTGGGTGGCGGCTAGTCCATTTGGTCCAAGCACATGCAAATAGACGAAGTTGGCAGCGAGATACAGGATTACGACGCCGATGACGCCAAAGATCAAACCGCGCGGCAAGTTTCTCTCAGGCTGTTTGATTTCGGCAGCGACAAAAGTGGCCGTCTGCCATCCACCGTAAGCGAACAACACGGGAACCATTGCCGCCCCAATCGCCGTCAGTAACTGCAAACTCGAGGACGATTCCGTCGCAGTTGGTTGAGTCGCTCTGTCGAAAGGCGGCACTAGCAAGCCGCAAACAACGAGTGCGATGATCGCTACGATCTTCAGCACCATGAAGACGCTTTGAACAGTGCTGCCAGCACGCACGCCGAGGCAGTTGATGATGGTTAGTAGAGCCAGCACAATCGCCGCCAACACTGATTCACTCAGCGGTAGCGAAGCCATCTGCAGAAAGTAACGAGAGAATGTTACCGATACAGCCGCCATGCCGCCGGTTTGGATCACGAGCAACAAAACCCAGCCATAAAGAAATGCGACAGATGGATGAAATGCTTCGCGAAGGTACGCGTACTGTCCGCCGACGTCGGGGCGTCGTGAAGCAAGTTCGGCCCAGATAAACGCAGCTGCTAGCGCGAGTAGACCACCAAGCGCCCAGACGCCGAGAATGAGCAGTTGGCTATGGACCTGCCGGGCAACGACATAAGGATTGATGAAGATGCCGGAGCCAATGATGCCGCCCATCACGATCATCGTGGCATCAAACAGTCCGAGTCGCCGTGCTAGTTGTGGTTCGTGAGTTGCTGCCGAAGCAGTTGTCATCGATGCTCAAATGTTCATGGAGTTGATTGCAAGGGCGCCTGAAGGTATCGCACTACAGGGTTTAAGTTCAACATGCTAGACAATCTCGGTTCTAATCCGTTCTTGTTAGCCGCTTGGTTGACGTTGTTTCCATTGACGTATGTCGCGCACATCGCAGAAGAGTATTGGGGCGGCGGCGGTTATTCGAAGTACCTGCTGACAACCTATTCGGTCGAGCTCTCACCGCAACGCTTTCTGCGGCTGCAGGCTCTTGGAGTTTCGCTGATGGGATTGGGCGTTGTTATGGGAATTGCTCTGCGGTTTCCAATCACCATGTTGGCGATGTTAAGCACGATCGTGCTCGGCAATGCACTGGTCCATACGATCAGGAGTGTTCGAGGATGGATCTACACGCCCGGTTTGATAACGGCAGTTGCGCTTTGGCTACCGCTCGGATTTATCTCATTGATTTCATTGTGGCCATTCGTATCTAGCGGAAGACTCGCTCTTGCGCTGGGAGTCGGCGTCGTGACTAACTGTGTGGTTGAGTTGATGACTATGCGAACGACGCGGATCAAAAGATGAGCATGAAGAATGAAATGCATCGGTGGGTTTTCATTCGGTGACACGGGTGAGGTCTCGTCTTTTGCGAATCGTGGCTGTCATCCTTCATCCTTCATCCTTCACTTCATCCTTTCTTAGAGTCCTTTGATCGGCTGTCCATGCGTGAACTCAACCAGATGTCCATCCGGATCGCGGAGAGTTGTGAAGTAACCGACGACGCCGCCCAGGTCCGTTGGCGGTTCTGCAAGGATTCCCAGTTCTATTCCCTTGCGCGCGATATCATCAATCTGTTCTCGCCGTTCACACTGAAAGCCGAGATGATCCATGCGCGAAGTGACTTCGCCCTTTCCTAACACCAGAAGAAATACAGGATCGGTGCCTGGCTGAGTTTCGGGACCGAGCCAAACAGTCCCACCGCCTTGAAGACGACGATCACGCAACACCCGCAGATCGCAAAAGGAGGTGTAGAACTCGATCGAACGATCGATATCAGAGACGGTTATTGTGATGTGAGTCCATCGCTTCGCCATTTCCGAATCAGCAGCAGGAGCAGCCAGCTGAGCTGCTGCTCCTGCCCTTCCTACCGCTCCTGCCTCCTGGTCTACTGGGTTTTCGCCTGCTCAAGTACAAACCCTTCGAAGTTAACAGCCGAATTTATCAATTGGCACAGTGGCCTAGTCGGCCTGATGATCAGGTGCACACTAAAACATTGACCACTCTTCAGACAACAGGTCAACGCAGCGAACTGATCCTTGCACGTCCGATTCGCTTCGCAAAGGAGTTCTCCGCGGTGCTTGCAGTTGAAGTCGTCAATGCAAGCCTGCAACGAATCGAATGTAGGAGCAGATGGATTGTGCGGCTGTGGCGGAGGAAACGTGTCTTTGCTGATCGCAGCACCCGTGTTGAAGTCCGTGACAACAATCGCCAGCGCGTTGTCAGCACGCGTCAGTTCAGTCTTCGTAACCTGCGCGGTGTTTCGGCCTTTGTCTTTAACACTCGTGTACTTCAGCACGATATTGTTTTGGCCCGGCTGTACGGTGACTACGTTCTTGAGACTGCGATTCGTGAACGACGATACGATCTGCGTGTCGTTCTCTATCCTTTCGAAATCGAACGCGGAAACATCAGCGCCTTTCAAAGCGGTCGTCAGCTCGGCCTTTGGATCCGACTGCGTGGTCGGTGATGGCGATGGAGACGGTGGCGGTTGACCTGTTTGAGGATTGCACGAGGCGGCTAATGCTACCGCAACCAATGCAGTCAACAAGGGAAATACAAATGTCGATCTTGTGTGAGAGGAATTCATCTTGGCCTCCAAGTGGATGAGGGTCCGAGTTGTCTGGGACCAATGGTTATCTGACGGGCTCAAGCGATGCGCCGGTGGACGACGCGGCATGAGACGCGACAATGGTTATGCGAGGACCGAAGATAGATATATGAGAACGCCGAACTGCGTCAAATAATTTCTGGACAGCAGATGTGAAGATTGTGTGTTGTTGGTCCTATTGCCGCGAAAGAGCGTTACTCCTTCTTACTGACTCGACCAATATAGAAACCAGCACCAAAGATCATTGTCAGCAGGATGAATACTGGGATCAGCATTACAAACGTGTCCCAGACTTGGGTAATCATTTGAATACACCTCCGTCTAAGCCAAACTGTCGGAAAAACGCCTTGAGCTAGGGCAGTGAGTCGAGGGAAAGAGTGAAATAAATCTAAAGGAGTTCGATGGCAAAGCGCAAGAAAAAGTTTTAGCTCCCAACGAATAAGCAGGTAGGACAGAATCAACGCCGGAGGCGCGCCAGAAAATTGAGGCCGGGAGGGGCGACAGAATCAGCGCGGGAACACGTCAGAAAATCCAGCCCGGAGAGGCGACAGGCTAATCTTCCAGCGGTTCATAGGGTCTCAATCTCTTTTCCATCCTTGTCCTTAAATACCAGTATGAGCGTGCCTGCCTCCTGAAAATCTGCACCTCTTGCTTCCCTGCGCTCGACTGAACGAAGGTCCGGCACATCATCAACCTCGCCTGAATGTCCCATCTGGAGAACTCTCTCTATTCGCCAAACAACATGCCACGCGCCTCCTTCGTCGGGTTCGATGAAGATGTGAGAGTCACTTACCGCATCAACAGAGGCGAACCTGACGATGATGTAGCCCCTTCGCTGTTCCTGCCAGTGTGTCCAGATGAAGGCACGCGCCTTCTTATAAGAATCTTCACAGCGCGAAGCCTCAGACGCGAGAACGAGGTCACAGCCCTGACGACCGCCCTGGTCGTAAACAGACAAATCTCGTCCCTGTGTGATCCCTGCAGGTTTAGGCGGAGCGGATGGGACTTTGCTCGCGACAGTGTTTATTGGCACGTGAGTAGACAGCCATAAAGAGGCCGCACCGACGCCCACACCAAATGTGACAACTGCGACGGCGATGGATATACAGAGGCGGCGCATGTTCCGTTTCCCCGTTCGTTCTGCCCAAGTGATCTCTGAACGATGCGTCCCTACGCTGCTTGCAACAATAAGAACGAGCGCCGAAGCCGAGTCAGGCTTTTTCGATGTTATCCGAGACTTCTGAATCACGCGCGCCGTTCTTCATCACGCCATCCCATCTCTGAACCACATCGATATGTATCTCAAACTGATCGAGCGCACGCTGCACTACGTGGTTCACGATGTCGTCAATCGTTTTCGGATGATTATAGAAAGCCGGCACAGGCGGTAATACCACCACGCCCATTCTTGAGAGCTTCAACATGTTCTCAAGATGAATGTCATTAAACGGAGCCTCGCGTACTAGAATCACAAGTTTGCGTCGTTCTTTCAGAGTTACATCCGCGGCACGCGTTATCAGGTTGTCGCCAACACCATTCGCTATCGCGCCCAGCGTACGCATACTGCAAGGCGCAACGATCATTCCCCTCGTAAGAAATGATCCGCTTGAAATTGGTGCACCCTGGTTGCTACTGCGGTGCACACATGCAGCCATCTGTTCAACCTCCGCGGCAGTGTAAGGCGTTTCATGCGTCAACGTTCGTTGCGCCCACTTACTCATCACCAGATGCGTTTCGATGCCCGTGCCTTCCAGAATCTGCAATAGACGCACACCGAAGATCGTGCCCGTCGCGCCGGTGATCCCGACAATCAGTTTTCCGCTTAATCGTTCAACCATCGCTCATCACATCCCAAACAATTGCCCGTACTGCGACATCAAATAGATGCCAAATCCCACACTGAACATGCCAATTAGCATTTGCAATACGCGTCCCACAACACCCAATCTTCCTCCGGTTAGAAGAAAAGGCAAACTGATGACGCTACTCATCAGCAACATTCCACCTACAGAACCAACGCCGAAGACCGCGATGTAGATCAGCCCCGCAACCGCTGACGGTATCGTAGCCACTACGAGGATCATCAACGCTGCACTGCCGGCAAGCCCATGGACCATTCCAACGAGAAACGGTCTTGTTCCAAGACCCAAGATGTGACGGTGTCGGTGATCCTCTGCTTCGCCCGGCTTGTGCACATGCAGATGCAGGTGCGGAGGGCCACCATGTTCGTGTTTGTGAGCGTGCAATTTCCATCCCCGAAGCGCCGTTGCAACTGCCTTCATGCCTAATGCAACGAGCATTACAGCCACCGCGAATTCCATCCAGGCTGCGACACGTTCTGTTAAATTGAGCTTCAGCGCGATCACTAACAACCCAACGACCAACAACGAGAACGTGTGTCCCAATCCCCAGAACGTGCCTACCAACGAGGAACGGCGGAGACTCTTGCACTCGCTCACAATCGTAGACACCGCAACGATGTGATCTGGATCGAGCGCATGTCGCAGCCCAAGTACGAAACCTACGGCGAGTGCCGTTATTAACATTCCATCAAACATAATTCATTTCCCGTTGTTGCCGGGCGCTATGGGCCCCACAACGGTTTAACGAGAGTGTTGTTCCACCGTCGCCAATCGTCCGCAAGGGCCCTCACTTTCTCCGGATACTTTGAAGCAAGGTTCTCATGCTCGCCAATATCTTGCGCTAGATTGTAAAGCTCAGCTCCTGTCAGGTCGTTAAGTGTCGACGCTTCAAGCACCCGCAGAGGTCGCTCATTGGTCCTAACGAGTTTCCAATCGCCCTTGCGAATAGCCACATTGACACCCAAACGCCAATAGAGCGCCTTGTGTGGTCTTCCTTTGTTTTTACTTACCAGGAACGGCATCAAATCAACCCCGTCGAGCCGCCATTCACGTTTTATTTTGATACCTGCGGCAGCGACTGCGGTAGGCAAAACATCGAGTTGAATTACAGGTTGATCGTATGTTGTTTTCTCAGGCAAGTGTCCTTTCCAACGAACAACATAGATAACCCTAATCCCTCCTTCATAAGTTTGCCGCTTAGATCCTCGCAAAGGAGCATTGCTGGCACCGTTAATGGTGGTCCCAGCCATCGTTGGTCCACCATTATCGTTGAAGAAGAAAACAATGGTGTTGTCATCTAAGCCTTCGGCATTAAGTGCTACCAGTGTTCTTCCGATGCCATCATCCATAGCCGACAGCATCGCTGCGTACTTCCGACGCTGTTCATCCGCGATGTTCGGGAATCTATTGAGGTACTTTTGCGTTACTTCTAGCGGCGTGTGAACGGCATTAAATGCGAGGTATAGGAAGAACGGTCGCGACTTTTTTCTGTGAATAAAATCCACGGCGCGATCCACGAACGCTTCTGTCAGGTAATCGGTTTTATCAACTATTGTTTTTCCATCCAGTATCGGATTGAGACTGCCCGCTTCTGTGTTGAGATATGAGTGGTCGGCTCCGAGAAAGCCGAAGAACTCGTCGAATCCTCGCGACATCGGATGAAAACGTTCGGCCAATCCGAGATGCCATTTCCCAAATACCGCGGTGCGGTACCCGACAGCATGTAGACGATCTGCCAAGGTTGTTTCGCTAACAGGAAGTCCCAACTCGCGGTGAGCGTCGGAAACGTCCAGATTGAATTCATGTCCGAAGCGCTGCTGGTAACGGCCGGTCAAGAACCCTGCTCGAGTCGGGCTGCAATACGGACCACTGACATAGGCATTAGTAAACCGGACCCCACTTCGCGCCAGTGCATCAATGTTCGGCGTTGGAATGTCCTTACTTCCGTGCACACCGATGTCTGCGTAACCCATGTCATCAGTGACGATCACAACGATGTTCGGGGGCCGGCGCTGCGCACTAACAAGCGAAGGGAGTATAGAAATCAGGCCCGCCGCGAAAGCAAGAACAGTTACTTGTCGCTGTGTCAGTCTCATTGACTCGTGAGGCGTAGTGCCCTCCTTTAACTGCGGGAGCCCAAAACTTTCCGAAAGATTAAAAATAGCAGCACCAACAACACCGGCGCGCTGATCATTAGAAGCAGAAACACATTTTGACTAACGCCTCCAGCCACGGCGCTGATTCCGCCAGTGCCTGCCGTCGTCATCGAACTCATGGCTGCAATTAGAAGTCCCATTCCAGTGATGATGATCGTCGACACGACTGCGGCGATCAAACACAGTGCCGTTTGTTTTTGCATCCCTGTTTCCTCATTTTGCAGGGAAATCTTCAATCCTTGGCGACCTTTAAACTGAAAATCGACGGAAACACCAAGGAGATAAATCCAGCGCATTAAGGTATCCGTTTCATTGAATGCTGTGATGGTAAGGGAAGTTTTCCCGTAACGGCAATACGGAGACCACCGACTTCATGTCGGTGGTCCCTTTAAGACACTTTTGCCCTCAGAAATGCG
This sequence comes from Acidobacteriota bacterium, assembly GCA_046765655.1. Lineage (GTDB taxonomy): Bacteria > Acidobacteriota > Blastocatellia > Pyrinomonadales > Pyrinomonadaceae > PSRF01. The sequence goes on along the minus strand of JBKPMX010000141.1, from coordinate 8,281 downwards.
CGTTATCTCTTGGAGGCAAGAACAACAGAACCATGAGACCCGATCTTATTGCCAAGAACTTAGCCGCAGTTGAGGCACATTTTCACAGTGAAGCAGCGAATGAAGTTGACGAGGCTCTGAAGCTCTACACCGACGACATCGTTTGGGAATCACCCGTTCGTGAGCTCGTGTTCCGCGGCAAAGAAGCTGTTGGCGATAACTACCGCAAGATGTTTGCTTCATTTCACGTTGAAGAGTTTCGCTCTCTTCAAAGATTTGCGACTGAAGATCGGGTAGTCGACGACAGTGTCTTGACTGTATTGCTAACTGGCAAGACCATGCCGGACCCGCCAGTACCAGTGGGTTCAAAAGCTGAAGTTCGTCTCTTGCATATTTTTGAAATGCGCGAAGGAAAGATTTCGCGAGAGTTGGTGTTTGAAGACTGGAAAGTTGTTCAACCTGCGGTCCAGGAACTAAAGTTCAACGTCAGTCGGTTTGGTGCGCCTGTGAATGCTGTTTGCAACGGGATCATTTTGTCGTACGCGACGCCCTTTCCTTCCAATCCTCAGCGATAATGGCCCAACGTTCATGATCTCGCCAACGACCGCCGATCTTTAAGTAACGCCGCGAAAATCCTTCGCGAACAAATCCAGCGCGTTTGACCAGCGCGATCGATGCGCGGTTAGACGGCTGGATGTTCGCTTCCAATCTGTGGAGCCGAAGCGTGTCGAATGCATACTTCAGCACAAGCTCGAGAGCTTCTGTCATGTAACCTTGCCGCGCGAATGAAGCACCGATGTGGTATCCGAGATAAGCACTCTGAAATCCGCCGCGAAAGATCTGGCTGAGATTGATCGCCCCAACGATTGCGCCGTCGTCGATTCGGCAGATGACAAAACAAACAGCGTCTGATCGCCGAGAACGCTCAAGCTGCGCGCTGAATTGTTCACGGCGAACAGGAGGGCTCGCCAGCCCACGGTGAAAGCGTAGGCTCGCGCGATTCAACGCCATGAATTCTTCCGCATCACCCGCTTTCATGAGAGCGACGTAGACCCGCTTTCCCAAAACCTCGGCTTTCCGCGGCTGTTTACCTCTCAAATCGCGTATTCCCTTCTCAATTTTCCGCCACAAACACTCGCTCGCAGGTGTTTCTCCTTTGAAGAACTAATCTAGTTTGAGGACCTACCCATGTCAAAGATATTGAAAAGTTTGATGATCGCACTCGCCCTGTTGTCTTTGTGCGGCGCAAGCACCGCCCAGAGCCAGCAAACACTAACAGGAACCTGGACAGCTTCGGTTAACGACACCTCCAACAAAATACAATTGAACCTCGCCCTTCGGAGCGAACGTGGTAACCATCAAAGCGGTCAATCGTTTGAATACTCTGAGTTACAGGGACTAAGCAGCGAACAGGCACACGGTAGCGGAGCCGTGAAGTTCAGCCTGGTGCGTGAAGCGGGGAGAATCGATTGCGAAGGATCCTTTCAAAACGGGAAAGGGTCCGGCACATTTATCTTTACAGGCAATCAAACGTTCATCGCCAATATGAAGACCCGTGGGTTCGATTTTGAAAAGCACACAGGCATGAACCACCCGGAAGATCCCGAAGAGCGTCTGTTCGTGGCAACCACGGTTAATGTCACAACCGCTCTCGCTGATGATCTGCTTGCGTCCGGGTTTTCCAGTCTCAATGTTGATGATCTTTTCAAGGCGGCCATCTTCAACGTCGATGGACAGTTCATCCGCGAGATGAAAGCATCCGGTTTCAGCCTGGGTATGGAAGAGCTCGTGAAAGCTCGTATATTCAAAGTTGATCCTTCGTTCGTCGCGAAAGCGGCTGAGATGGGTTTTGCCAACGAATCATTCGATAGTTTGGTGAAGATGCAAATCTTCAAAGTGACTCCGGAGTTCGTTGCTGAAATGAAAACCGAAGGACTCAATAACCTCTCGGTCGAAGATGTTGTGAAGCTGCGAATCTTTAAGATCGACAGAGACTTCGTCCGCCAATCGAAAGCCGACGGCGTGCCGCTCGAAGTCGAACGATTGGTGCAACGTCGCATTCATGGCGATCGAGATTAACGTCACACTTGTAAGGGCGGCTCTGTAAACAGAGAAAGTGGGCGGCCACGGAGCGCCGCCCCTACTTATTTCACGATTGCATAGCAGTAACTATCTCTAGGCTCGGCGCTAATACCCGGATGAATTTGACTGCGACGCATCACACCTTCGCGTTTCATGCCAACCTTTTCAAGCACTCGAGCTGAAGCCAAATTGTCGACATCACACATCGCCCAAACGCGATAGATCTCCGGTTGCGCCATCGCCCAACTGAGAATCGCCCTTACAGCTTCAGTCGCGAATCCTTTTCCCCAATGCGGTCGCGCCAGCACATAACCAATATCGGCCTTGAAGCCGTTTAATCGAAGGCCGACCATGCCGATGAGTTCGCTACTTTCTTTCAATGTCACGGCCCACGGAAAGTCGTTGCCGTTCAGACGCCCTTCGGCGCACCGCTTAAGAAAAATGTGTGTCTCGTCGATGGTCTTGTGCGGCTGCCAGATCAAATATCGTGTGGCTTCCGGATCGCGCGCATAGGTGTCGAAAATCCTCTGCGCGTCAGAGAACACCGGCACGCGCAGGCGTAGTCTCTCAGTTTCGAAAGTATCTGGTGGTGTCATTTGATTCATACCTTCACGACTCATATCACCGACTCGTGAACGTTGACAACGTTTGTGACTCGCCTTATCTTTTCCCGCACTCGCAAGGCTTTCTGTTCATTCCCCCGTGAACAGGCATGCCGTCCCGGGCTCGCACAAAGACCGCAAGCCCAGCTCCAATTTGAATCCGAACTTAGCCTTACCGTGGCGCAGCCATATCGCGCTCGTCAACCTTTTTATCTTTCACTGGAAGGACATCTACATGAGATCACTCACACCCTCTTCGCCTCGTAGAGGATCCCGAACGAAGGCATGGTCAGTAAGATACCTCTATTTACTCCTTCTAAGCTGCGCAATCATGGGCGCAGTTTCATGGTCCAGCAACGCTGTGTCGGCTGCGTGCAACTTCTTGTTGCAATGGGGAACCCCCAGCTATTTCCCAAGGGGACTCGCGGTGGCGAGCGATGGAAACGTGTTCGTTACCAGGGACAACCTGGTGGAAAAGCGCTCTCCAACCGGCACGTTGATATTCTCTTTTGGTCATGCCGGAGAAACCGATGGAGGTTTCACTAATGCTAAAGGAGTTGCTGAAGGTCCTACGGGTGACATCTACGTCACAGACTCCGCCCCCGATCGTGTCACCAGAATAGTTCAACGGTTCAATTCGGCGGGAACATTTCAAAACGCCTGGGGAACGCAAGGAGGCGGGAATAGTCAATTTCAGGGTGCGGGCGGAGTTGCTGTTGATTCTGCCGGCAATGTTTATGTTGTCGATGTCGGCAACCATCGTGTGCAGAAGTTCAATTCCACCGGAACATTTATCAGCAGCTGGGGAAGCAACGGCACAGGCAATGGTCAGTTCTCCGGACCGCAGGGGATCGCTGTTGACTTATCAGACAACCTTTACGTCAGTGACGCAGGCAACAGCCGGATACAGAAGTTCTCATCGACCGGAACTTTTCTAATGAAGTTTGGAACGAGCGGCACGGCGGATGGACAATTTACTTCGCCGACAGGTGTTAGCGTCGATCCGACTGGAACAATTTACGTCGCAGACACTGGCAACAATCGAATTCAAACGTTTTCGAGCGCGGGTATCTGGATCTCCACCTGCGGCAACTTAGTTGCGGGTTCGGGGAACGGTGAGTTTTTTGGACCACAGGACGTTGCCGTCGCTCCTTCGGGAGACTTCTACGTTGCTGACTCGGGTAATGATCGCGTGCAGAAGTTTGGCGAAGCTCCGCCGTCACCAGTTGCCAATGCTGGGGCGGACCAAACAATCGAATGCGCGGGCGCAACAACCGCTGTCAATCTCGACGGCTCCGCTTCGACCGCAGGTAGCGGATCTATTACGTCGTACGCATGGACTGAAGGAGCAACTTCCCTTGGGTCAGGTCAGATGTTAACCGTCAATCTTGCGACGGGAAGTCACACGATCACGGTTACAGTGACCGACAGCGGTGGAGGTACGGATAGTGACGATGTCGTTGTAAACGTCGTCGATACGCTTGCGCCTTCCATCACTTGTCCATCTAACATCGTTGTCAATCTTCCTTTGAACTCGACGGCAACTTCCATGACCGTAAACTATCCGGCCGTGACTGCAACTGATGCTTGCTCGTCGAGTGTAAGCATCAACAGCACGCCTGCTTCGGGATCGACGTTCCCCATCGGAACGACGACGGTGCATGCAACGGCTGACGACGGTGCAGGTCATACATCGTCGTGCAGCTTCACTGTCACAGTGGCATATAACTTCGCTGGTTTCTTCCCACCGGTTGATAACCTGCCGGCTCTCAATGTCGTGCAAGCTGGACGAGCGATACCAGTGAAGTTCAGTCTGAGCGGTTACAAAGGGCTGGGAATATTTGCCGCTGGTTCACCAGAGTCAGGACCGATTGCCTGCAACTTAAGCGATCCTGCAGTCGACCTGACGGAGACAGTGAACGCAGGCGGGAGTAGCCTTTCGTACAATCCGACAACCGATCAATACAACTATGTTTGGAAGACGGAAGGTTCGTGGGCTGGAACGTGTCGCCAACTTGTGGTGACCTTAAACGATGGCAGCACTCACAGGGCCAATTTCAAGTTCAAGTGAGATTGGTGCTATCGATTATTGCCGAAGGGCCTCGCATCTTTGCGAGGCCTTTTGGTTTAAAAGGATAAAGACGATCTTGGAAACCACCGACTTCACGTCAGGTTGAAATTGAAACGCCACGGACCTGAAGTCCGTGGTCTCTAACGCAACGCAATCATCGCAGCAACTGCAGCTTCCTTCTGATCTTTTGCCCATGGTGCGCCGACGGACTTTCCTAACACGTTGATGGTCGTGGTTAGATCTGCTGATGTCATCTTCAGATTCTTTTCCGCTACCTCGCTGAGTACCTTCTCCTGGACCCTAACGACAGCGACGTTACATTTCTCAGCAGCTACGGACAGCGCATCTCGAAATAAGACTCCTTCCGCTTTGTGCATGCGAAAGTGGACCGCGAGAATCTGATCGGTCGTCCAATCGGGCATTGGATCTGTGACAAGCACGCCGCATCCTACAACTTTGTTCCCGCGCTTCTCTTCAAGCTTCACCGCACTCCGCAGTTCACGCAAAGCAATGCGATTCGCGGAATCAACACCGCGCTTCACAAGGTCACGAGCAATATCAGGCTTGCAACCTTCGGCAGCATGGTAAGGTTGTTTTGCCCACCTTTCGTCAACCAACTCAATCCGACGACGATCGATCACAACGTACGTGCCGCCTTCTTTGGCGAGAACAACGAGTGCGGCCCAACCAGAATGTGCTTTTAATCCAAAAGCGACTCTCATGATTACCTCACGCGAAGCAGATCCACCGATTACACAGATTACGTTTTAGATAGCGACGTTGATATCTTAGGCTACTGTGTTGTTGGTGGTCACCTAACCGCTCAACGGCTTGATTTGAAAGTAATCTCTGTAATCAGTGGAAATCGGTGGATCTGCTTGCGATTTTGACACCGAGCGGAATCTTCCGTTACCCTTTCGCATTTTGTTACCGCATCCTACCGCTTATAAGGTCGCCACAAACGGGAATTAACAGTTGTCTGCTCAAGCTGAAGCAATAATTACCGCCGGATTGCGGCCCGACTTGTTTGCCGGCCGCGGAATACTGTCTGGGAGTAGGACCCTGGTGTTCGTCGCACTAACGGTGCTCATTATTGCCGGATTTGGTTTTCGTGTCAGCGGATTAAGTGCTGAAGGCTTGAGTGAAGATGAACTTAACAAGCTCAACACTGTCGCGGAGTGGCGAACGCAGGGCCTGACCGGCTCGAACGGCGAACACCCAATGTTGATGAAGGCGCTGCAAACCGCCAGCATCATTCTGGTTGAGCAATGGAACAGCAGCTCGTTCGTCGCCAGTCATCCCTCCGAATACATTCAACCCGAAACAGCGTTGCGTTTACCCGGCGTTATTCTTGGGGCACTCAGCGCGCTCTTGATCTATCTGATCACGGCGGAACTGTTTGGTCCGGAAGTAGCGCTTATCGCTGCAGCACTTTGGACCTTCGACCCAAACGCGATAGGTTTCAATCGCGTCGCTAAGGAAGATACCTTCCTCCTTTTCTTCTTTCTGCTGGCAAATGTCTTCTGGTTGCGTGGACAACGAGTCGCTGAAAGCACCGATAGAAATCCAACGCCTTACTATTGGGCCACTGCTGCTGCATACGGAGCAATGGTCGCGTCGAAGTACGTACCGCACCTGTTTGCAATCAGCATGGCGTACTACTGGATGTTTCAGAAGCTTCCGGAAACACGCTGGCGGCTTGGCTCAAAACGGTTCCTGATCTTCTTCGCGATCGGTGGCGTTGTGTTTTTAGTTTTGAGTCCGACAATTCTGCTGCCAGATACCTGGCGGCAAATGGGATTGTTCGCCGGAAACAAACGCATCAGTCACGATGGCTATGAGTTTATGAACAAACTCTACAGCCATCACTTCGATGATTGGCTGAAAGGTATCCCCGTTTATTTCTACCTTGTATTCACCTGGGTAAAGCTGCCGCTGCTGACACTGGCGGGTTTGATTGTTGGGCTACCATTACTATTTCGTAGAAAGCTCGGCGACGGCCGCTACTTCATCTTGATGTGGCTCTACTTCTGGTTCGTGGGTTTCAGCTTTCTCGGCGGCAAGTTCACACGCTACTACACCGCTGCGCTCCCTGCGGTGCTGATCACGTCAGCTCTGGGTGTTCAATTCGCTGGACGCTGGTTGTCAGATAAAGCATCGCCTCTATTCAAACACGCGAGTGTTAAGGACTTTGTTCCGGCGTTTCTTGCGGTGCTAGTGATCAGTTTTTCCGTCATCGCATCTGCTCAAGCTGCTCCTCACTTCCGACTATTCACAAACACAGTTGGAGGCGGAGAAGCGAAAGCCGGCTATTACTTCCCGCACGACGAATTCTACGATTCAAGTATGCGGGACGTGATCAGTGAAATCGCGAAGCGTGCGCGACCCGGTGCGCGCGTCGCCAGTGAAAGTCCATCGCTTGCCGCGTATTATTCGCAACGCGACAAACGCGGTGATCTAGCCTGCGTGTCTTTGTCTGATTCGGAAGCCCTTAAGCAATTACAGGTGGGTGACTTTGTGATTGTAGCGCGCGGCCGGAGGTATTTCAGTAATGATGCGTTACTCAAAGCATTGCAAACCGAAAAGTCAGATCTCCAATTCTTCCTTGGTAACGTGCGGTCAGTGGATCTCTACGTCGTGAATGACGAAACGCTGAAGATAGTCAACACTGGCACTTATTAAGCGAGCTACTCGAATACCTGCAAGTACTTCGCGTCACTTCTTCATCTGATTCTCCCCAGGCTTCAGCCTGGGGTTCCGCGTAAATACTCAAGCATTGAACCGTTTCAACGGTTTTTGATTTCTTACTCATTCCAATTCAGGAATCTCCTGAGCGGGTCCATATTGTTCACCTTCGATTTGCGCAAACAACGATGCAGGAAGTTCAGGAAAGACTCCGGTAAGTTCATCCCTATCCCTCGGATCCTTGTCTGAACAACATTCCTTCCGGAGTTACGGTCGACGCCACGGTCTTCAGACCTTCTAAGTGTCGCGCGTAGCCTCCACCAAACCACATCAGCCAGACAGGATCGGATGGCAGGCCAAACCACCATCTCCCTGGTAATGTCGGTGACGGTTCGCTTTGGCCGTCGAAGCAAATGCCTCGACCAGCTATCACATTCCGCTGTACATAGCTGATTGCGTAAAAGGATTCTAGCGTTCTTGCCAGTTCGAGAAACAATCTCACAATCGTTTCGCACCATGCCGCATCAGCATGCAACGCTCTGCCATCGAAATCCATAGACAAATGAATGGATCGTTCGGCGCGTGGCGGTCTGAACTTATCTTGTTTGTCCGGAAAAGAAATGTTACCGCCAAAGCAGGGCCTCTTCGCATTCCAGAAGAACGAATCTCCGTGGTCGACGTCGCTGACTTCTTCCCACATCTTTAGAAACGATCCATCATCTGAGTCGAGACGGTGCTGTAACGGCTCAAACGTACCAAAACGAGTGGGGACGGCTTCAGGGCAGATTTTCCGCAGCACTAGAAGTAACGTTGTTGCCGTATCGCTTGAGCCTCGTGAAACGGGGAGAAACCAATCGAGACC
>JBKPMX010000140.1:0-12682 GCA_046765655.1 Acidobacteriota bacterium | reverse complement strand
GCTGTTATCGGCTTGAGTCCTGACCCATTAGCTACCGCGAATGGTACTGAATGAGCTTCGCCACCACACGCTACCGCGAGGTGGTACTGAATTCATGACACCGAGCTGGCCCAAGATGAACAGAGCCATCATTTTCATTCTCGTTCTCCTTCTGCTATCGCCTCTCTCTGCTTCTGCTCAACAACCAAATAAGCAGAAACTCGCTGCCGAGGTAAAAGCAGAGTTTCTTCACGCGTGGAACGGCTACAAGAAGTACGCATGGGGCCATGACGATCTGAAGCCCCTCTCGAAGTCTTATCACGATTGGTATTCCGAACCGTTGCTGATGACACCTGTCGATTCGCTCGACACGATGATTATCATGGGTTTCAAAAAGGAAGCGAATGCCACTCGCGAGTACATCGTTCAGAATCTCTCGTTCGATAAAGACATCTCAGTTCAAAACTTCGAAATCACGATTCGACTGCTCGGCGGGTTACTCACGAATTATCAATTGACAGGTGACAAACGTCTGTTGGTTTTGGCTGAGGATCTTGGGAATCGACTGCTGCCAGTGTTTGAGTCGCCGACTGGCATGCCGTATCGCTACGTGAATTTAAAAACACGACAAGTGCGCGATCCAGTAAGCAATCCAGCTGAGACAGGAACGCTGCTCATTGAGTTTGGAACTCTAAGCAAACTAACCGGCAAACGGATCTTCTTCGACAAAGCAAAGCGCGCGCTCGTCGAAACCTACAAGCGTCGTTCATCGATCGGGTTGGTCGGCGAATGGATAAATGTTGAGACGGGACAGTGGACGAACACTGACAGTCATATCAGCGGTGCTATAGACAGCTACTACGAGTATCTCTTGAAGTGCTCGCGGTTGTTTAGCGATCGCGAGTGCAAGAGCATGTGGGCGGAGAGCGATCGCGCTATTCAGAAATATCTACGTGATGCGCGAGTCGTTACGATGTCAGGTAAGCGAGGATCCTGGCTCTGGTATGGACATGCCAATATGAACACTGGCGTACGAACGAAAACGACGTACGGAGCTCTCGACGCTTTCTTTCCGGCAGTTCTGGCGATGTCGGGTGACTTAGGAAACGCCGCACTCTTGCAGGAGTCGTCCTTCGAAATGTGGAATCTGCACGGTATCGAACCGGAAGAATATGATTATAAGGAAGAGAAAGTAGTCTCGCCGGCCTACCCGCTGCGACCAGAGATCGTCGAATCCACTTATTACCTTTATCACTACACAAAAGATCCAAAGTATCTGCGCATGGGCGAAAAACTCTGGCGCGATTTCGTGAAGTACTGCCGCACTGATGAAGGTTATGCGGCGCTGAAGAGTGTCGTTACAAAAGAGAAGTCTGACAGCATGCAGAGCTTTCTCTTCGCGGAAACTTTCAAATACTTCTACTTGCTATTTGCGCCACCGAGCACGCTGGATTTCAATCAGGTCACGTTCAATACCGAAGCACATCCTATTAGGAGAACGTGGTAAGGAAAGGATGAGGGATGCGGCAAGCATGGATCAGAAGCGATCATTTGAGAATTATCATTTGAGATTTGAGAATTAATATTTTTTGGTCCGGACCGACACAACATTCAATTTCAGCAGCCTATGTTAATTCTTAAATCTCAAATGACAATTCTCAAATGATTGGCTCTTCTTTCTCTCCGGGTCAGCTTTCATCCTGCATCCCCAGTTCTTGACAGCACAATGAGAAAAGCAGATATTTCACCCTACTCCCTTATCTGCTCAGAGGTTTTCCTATTCATGTCGAGAGGAAGCCTATGAAATTAATTCTCATTCTCGCGTTCTTTATCGTTGGTCTCGGTCTGCTGCAACAGCAAATTGCTGACAACTCGGATCTGGTTGTTACTAAGTTCAACTGGTCCAGGTTACGGCAGAGCAGCGGAATGATTCGCGGCGTGGACAATCCAGACACAATGAACGAACCGGTCCACTTCCCGACACCAGAGCGTCAGAACGAGCCGCAGGAACTGAAGAACAAGCGCGACATGAACGAAAGACGCGTTCAGATGGTCATGAACGATATAAACGCCACTCGTTCAGCGGACAACTCTCATCCAGACATCTACGTGATGCACCTGGAACTAAAGAACGCCAGTGAGAATGTGATTAAGAGCTTTGTTTGGGAACTTCAACCATCCGTCGTGACGCCCGATTACGAACCGCGACAATATGTCTGCTCGGTGAAAGCCAAGCCACACGAGAGTAAGAGTTTTGAAATTGTCACGCCTTTTGCTCCCGTCAAAGTCGTGAGCGCCTCAGGAGACAAAGCCAACGAGAAAGATGGCAAGGTGGTCATCAACCAAATTGAATACGAGAATCGGTCCACGTGGAAGCGAAAAGGTTTTGCGATTCTCGTCCCACCGGAAACCGCTCAATCGTTGTCAGCAGGTCACTGCCTGGTGTTCTGAGAACGAACACTGGGTTGTTAAATCCAATAGAACGCCGAAGGATCCTCATTCACTAATTGCCTAAACAACCACGCGTACAAAGCTGCGCCCGAGTCGGCATTAGTGAAAAACACCAATGCCGTCTTTCGTGCTGGCTGCACCCAACAAAAGTTTTTGAAGCCAGGACTATCACCCCAATGAAATAGCGTTGGCGTCTTGAACGATCGATCAACTCCCCACCCGAGCGTCCAGGCGATGTCGCGATTCACCTCAACTCTCGACTTGAATTCATCGGGCTTTGAAGCAAAGTCTTCCAGCGCGCGCAATAAGAACTTCGCATAATCGGCGGCGGTCGTTTGCAGCGAACCCGCCATGTTCGGTGCTAGTCCCACAGGTAATGCCGGCACTTTGGCCTGCTCATAAGCGGCAGTGATCAGCTCGTAAGTCATTGCCTCTGGATTCCCGCCACTCTTTTGAATCGTTTCGTAGTTGCGCCGCTCATAAAACGCGGCCGATTGTTCAAGTAACCTACCTCGTCGATCATGGCCCAACGCGGCCGTTTTCTGAATCTCTGGAGTCCAGGCAAAGCTACTGTCAGTCATTGCCAACGGCGTAAGAACGGTCTTCTTCATGTACGCCGCGATTGGTTCGTTCGCGATCCTTTCAACTACGCGCTGCAGCAAAAAATAGCCTTCACCGCTGTATTGCCATTTACTCCCCGGTTCGAATTCCGAAGCAAGTGTTAGACCAGGTTGAAATCGCCAGTTCGGTAAGCCGGTGCTGTGCGTTAGCACGTGGGTAGCAGTTATTTTGCGGGCGTTGCCATCGAGTCCTAGCGTTGCATATTCTTGGAGCGGACGATCCAAGTCGACTTTTCCCTGCCGTACTAGATCACGAACAGCAAAGGCAAACACGGGCTTCGACAAAGAAGCGGCTGGGAAGTGCGTCTGTATTGTGACTGGTGGACCATCAGCTGAAACTCGACCGCCGATCAACTGAAACGGCTTCCCATCAAGCTGACCCGCAACGGCGACACCGGGCGCGCGGGTGACTTCCAACATTCGCGCCACATCAGGTGTATCAGATTTTAAACGGGCTTCGATTTCAAAATGGCAGACAGCGGCTAATCCAGTAGCACCAACAGCACTCACAAACATCCGTCTATTCATGTCGATTCCTTTTGAAAGAGAGGTCTCTAAAGGTAATCACCACAAAACGCGTTATTGTGACAATCTTCGTTGGTCAGGCAGTGAGCGTGAAGAGTTTAAGATCAATCAACGAGCAGCGTAAAGCCTAGGGCGTCAGCCCTAGGTCAGCGTCCGTTCCTGATCGGAGAGCCCGCGCAGCGGGCGACAGCTTAGCGAACGCAATCGAATAATTCGCAAATCTGCCGCCCGCTTCGCAGGCTCATGATTAAAAACGTACGTGAACCTAGGGCTAACGCCCTAGGCTTTACGCTGCTCACCCGCTTCGCGGGTTAGACAGCTATTTGTATTCGACTCCGAGATTCTCAAACAGGAACGCGTAGATATCGCGCGTCTGTTCGATCGACTTAGTGGTGTTGCTTGCACCGTGCGCGGAATTCACATCAACACGAATCAGGATCGGGTTATCTCCGCCTTGTCCGGCTTGTAATGCAGCAGCGTATTTGTAGTTGTGAGCAGGTACGACGCGATCGTCATGATCAGCCGTGGTGATCAACGTCGACGGATACTTTGCCCCCACCTTGATGTTATGGATTGGCGAGTAAGCGTAGAGCGCTTTGAACTCTGCTTCGTTCGCTTCTGCCGAACCGTAATCAGCAACCCAGTTCCAACCAATGGTGAACTTGTGGAAGCGAAGCATATCCATCACGCCTGCTTGCTCAACCACTGCGCGGAATAATTCCGGTCGTTGATTCGCGACGGCGCCAACGAGCAGGCCTCCGTTTGAACCGCCCTGAATGGCCAGCTTATTTGAGTTCGTGTATTTGTTTGCGATGAGCCACTCGGCAGCAGCGATGAAGTCGTCGAATACATTTTGCTTCTTCAACTTCGTTCCTGCTTCGTGCCACTTCTCGCCGTATTCACCACCGCCACGCATATTCGCTGACGCATAGACGACGCCCTGTTCAAGAAGGGCGAGACGCAGCGAGCTGAAGTTCGGCGCGGTGACGACGTTGAAGCCACCATAGCCATAGAGCAACGTCGGATTGTTGCCGTCGAGCTTCAGACCCTTCTTGTAGACCAAAAACATCGGGATCTTCGTGCCGTCTTTGCTCGGATAGAAGACTTGCTTGGTTTCGTAATTCTCGGCTTTGAAGCTAGGAATATCGACAGTCCGGAACACAGTCGATTTCCTGGTAGCAATGTCGTACTTGTAAATGGTTGGTGGAACGTTGAATGAAGTGAAGCTGTAGAACACATACTTGTCGTCGTTCAATCCTCCGAACCCGCCAGCTGTGCCCAAACCGGGTAGCGGAATCTCGTTTTCGAGCTGGCCTGTTAGACTGAAAACGTAGGCATGCGTAGCGACGTCCTTGCGCCAGGAAGCGAACAGTTTGCCCCCCGCGGTTCCGACACCCGCCAATGGTTCCGACCTTTCCGGCAGTACATCTTTCCAATTCTTCTCGTCGGGATTCTTTGGGTCAATCAACACCACGCGGCCGTTCGGCGCATTTTTGTCAGTACGCACCAGGAACTTGTCGCCGACGTTATCGATAACGTTAAAGCTATCGTTACCAATCTCCGCGACGATGGGTGAAAAGTTTTTGTCACCGGCTGAGAGGTCCTTGTAGAAGATCGCGTTCCCTCTTTTTCCTTTGCCGCGCTCGGAAATATTGAGAATCGCAAAGCGTTCATCTTCCGTCGTTCCAACACCCTGGAACCGCTGTGGATTCTCCCGGTCTTCATACACGAGCGTGTCGTCGGCTTGTGATGTGCCAACCTTATGGAAGTAAACTGTCTGGTACTCGTTTTTGAAACTGAGTTCCCTTCCCTTTTCTGGTTCCGGGTAGCGACTGTAAAAGAAGCCGTCTCCGAGCCAGGACACGCCAGAATTCTTCATCCATTTGAGATGGTCAGATAACACCTTTCGTGTCGCGACTTCCATCACCTGAATCTCGACCCAGTCAGATCCACCGGTCGACATTCCGTACGCGAGATACTTTCCGTCTTTCGAAAGTGAAAACGCACTGAGTGTCGAAGTGCCATCTGCGGAGAACTTGTTTGGATCCAGAAAAACTTCTGGAGTGCCATTCACGCCCTTTTGAATGTAGTAGACACTTTGGTTCTGCAGACCATTGTTCTTTGTGAAGAAGTAAGTATCACCACGTCTGAACGGAGCGCTGATTCGCGGATAATTGAAAAGCTCCGTTAGCCGGGCTTTCAGTTTTTCGCGATACGGAATCTTATCGAGGTATTCGAACGTAAGTTTGTTTTGCGCATCGACCCATGCTTTCACCTCTGGCGAAGTTTCATCTTCAAGCCAGCGATAAGGATCGACAACCTTGGTGCCGAAGAAGTCTTCAACGACTTCGACTTTCTTACTCTCAGGATAAGTGATCTTTGCATCGCGGTTTGTCGTCGCGTGTTCAGTAAGCTTCTGTGCTTGATCTGCGCGAGCGCGATTAACGAATGGCGCTATCGAAATTGCTGTAGCGGCGAACGCGACAAGCAGCAATCCGAACAGACCACGACGGTAGCTGACTGCAAAGGTGGTGGAACTCTTCTTCATTGTAGTTTTCTCCGAACGGAAGGACTTGAATTGTGCTCGATACTTTAATTGAGTCAGCACGAAACTTCAAAGAGAACCGCGACGTTCAAAATCATCATGGCTCAACCTCCACTGAAACAGCTCAAGGTAAATAATTGCAGTACGGAAGGGTGGTTTACCCCCGCTCAATCTTATTTACTCTCAACGTTGAGTGGAATGGACATTGAGCGGGGGTAAACCGCCCTTCCGTACTGTCCTTATCTGAGCTTGAGTTCTTTCAATGGAGGTTGACTCCTGAACTTGCGCACCTTGCGCTCTTCCGGTCGAGTTGTTCTCCTGACCGCGCCCGACTCTCGACGAGGACCACGGCCGGATGGTGGTACTTGCGATTAGTGGAGTGGTAGAATCCAATAGCCATGTTTGACCCGCAGCCCTTACATCTTCGTCCGACTGAGTCTCGAGCAAATCTCTTCGCCGACTAGTATTTCCCTCAATAAATAGCCGCAATTATCAGCAGAACGAGAGCGTCTGCTTGCGTCAAATACTCGAATTGAGCGGTCTTTCAAGGAGAAGAGACAATGGCCACAAGCATCTTAGCGACCCCGAAAAAACCTGAGATAAAGACAGCGTTACCCGGTCCAAACGCCCAGAAAATCATTGAAGCCGATAACAAATACGTTAACCCTTCCTACCCGCGCCCGGCATTCAAGCTGGTAGCTGAACGCGCCAGTGGGGTGTGGGTCGAGGACGTCGATGGAAACATCTTTCTCGACTGCAATGCCGGAGTCGCGGTGTGTTCGACCGGGCATTGCCATCCTGAGGTCGTGCGAGCGATCCAGCAGCAAACAGAGAAGCTGATCCACATGTGCGGTACTGATTATTACTACCGCCATATGCCAGAGCTTGCGAAGAAGCTGGACGAGATAGTTCCGATCTCGGGCGGCACGCGCACGCACTTTGCAAACAGCGGCACTGAAGCGGTCGAAACCGCACTGAAACTGGCGATGCACGCAACCGGCCGCGAAAAGTTCATCGCCTTCTTCAATAGCTTTCACGGACGAACCCTGGGATCGCTCTCGCTAACTTCATCGAAAGCGGCACAGCGAAAAGGATTCAAGCGTCAAGCATTAGACGTCGTTCACGTGCCTTATCCGAACGAATTTCGCAATCCATTTAGCGCGGCAGACTGTGGTGATGGTGGCGCTGGCCAGGGCGCGCTCAACTGGATTGAAGAACGTCTGTTCAAGACAACTACGCCGCCGGATGAAGTTGCGGCAATCGTAGTCGAAGCAGTGCAAGGCGAAGGCGGCTACGTTCCGGCGCCGGAAGGATTCTTGAAGGGACTCCGACGCATTTGTGATCAGCACGGCATACTGCTCATCGTCGATGAAGTGCAGTCAGGCATGGGCAGAACCGGAAAGATGTTCGCGTGCGAACATTACGGTGTTGAGCCTGACATCGTGTGCATTGCGAAAGGCATTGGTTCAGGTTTACCAATCGGAGCCTGCGTCGCGCGCGCCGATGTGATGAACTGGAAACCTGGCGCACATGCTTCAACTTTCGGTGGTAATCCGGTTTGCATCGCCTCTGCGTTGAAGACGATCGAGTTGCTTGAAAACGGTCTGGTCGAAAACAGCGCGCGAGTCGGTGAATATCTCAAAGCCGGTCTACAGAAACTGAAAGAGAAGCACGACTGCATTGGTGACGTGCGTGGTATGGGATTGATGATCGGCGTCGAGTTTGTTGAAGGCAAGCGGTCGCTGAAGCCAGATGCCGACCTTCGAGATCGGGTTGAGATGGCTTGCTTCGAGAGAGGCTTGATAATTCTAGGAGCGGGCGCGAACACGATTCGCTGGTCACCGCCGTTGATACTCTCCAAAGATAATGTCGACGTGGCGTTGGAGATTTTCGACGAAGCGATCACGGCGTCGGTGCGAGCTTAGGTTTGTGCTCGCTATGTCAAAAGAAATCTCGATCTGTGCAGTTTTCTTCACTCCGTTAGGAGTGTCATGTTTATAGATTCGCCACTACGCAGAACCTCCGGCGCGTTCGGACGAGCGGACAATCACGTTCGATTTCAAACTCCAGCCGTGTCCGCTCGTCCGAACCGCGCCGCGTACGTTGGGATGGCGAGCTATAAACATGGCACTCCTAACGGAGTGAAGATCTAGGTTTCCTCATTTCCTAATATCTCGCCCGAACACCTTCCACCGCTCTGACGGTGTCGCGCGCAATCAACAATTCTTCGTCAGTCGCAATCACATAAGTCGCAAGTCGACTCGAGTCGGTGCTGATTAGACCACTTGTATCGGCGCCGGCGGAGTCGTTCCGCTGCGCATCCAACTCGATTCCCATCCACTCTAAACCCTTGCAGATTCTCGACCGGATCTCTGCGGAGTTCTCACCGATGCCGCCCGTGAAAACGATCGCCTCTGCACCTCCCGCTGCAGCAAGAAACGCCCCAATGTACTTGCGTACGCGATAGCAGAAAATCTCCACCGCCAGATGCGATCTACGGTCGCTGTTCTCATGTTCTTCGGCCAACAACTCACGCATGTCATGAGTCAGACCCGAAATGCCGAGCAGTCCAGATTGTTTGTTCAGTAACGTTTCGACCTCGTGCGCGCTCAGTCCTTCTTTGACGCTGATGAAATCGACGATTGCAGGATCGATGTCGCCCGATCGGGTGCCCATCACCAACCCTTCGAGTGGTGTGAATCCCATAGAGGTGTCGATTGAATCGCCATAGCGAATCGCCGCAATAGAACAACCGTTGCCGAGATGCAAGGTGATGATGTTTGTCTCATCGCGCGAGATCTTGCGCAGCTGGCGGTAACGATAGGCGACATACCGGTGCGACGTTCCATGAAACCCATAACGCCTGATTCGATACCGCCGATAAAACTGATATGGAATAGCGTATAGATACGCGTGCTCTGGCAAGGTTTGATGGAATGCGGTATCGAAGACCGCAACCTGAGGCAAACCCGTTCCAAGGACGGCTCGAGCCGCGTGAATTCCTTTGACATTCGTCGGATTGTGCAGCGGTGCGAGCTCTATGCAATCCTCGATCGCACGCAGCACCTCGTCGTCGATCACGACCGAATGCGTGAAGTGTTCGCCGCCATGCACGACTCGATGCCCGACAGCATGAATGTCTGCAACGCTTTTGATCGAATCAATCGAAGCGTTAGAACAAGCCCAACGAAGGATGAACTCGACAGCGCCCTGAGTGTCGCGAATCGGCGCGGTCGTCAGTTTCTTTTCGTGACCTTGCGACTGCAACGAGACGATGGCCTCACCACCGATTCGCTCGATGGTTCCACGAGCAAGTCGCTGATCGGCATCGCGAGCAATGGAATCCAGATCGGTCGCGATGATCTGAAACTTCACCGACGAGCTACCGCAATTGAGAACAAGGATGTTCATTAGTACGCACCAAGGGTCCGACGTGCTTCAGCGGCCATTGCACAATGACGTCTTAATGACATGGCGTCACTACCACCGCCCCTTAGCGGGCGGGTGCGAAGGCTTCGCCGCTGTGATTAGATCAACAAGCTGAAGCATGAGCGATCATTCAACTACAGAACGGGAGCGAAGCGACCGATGTCAACTCACAAGCCACTCAATGCGGATGACATCGGTCGCTTCGCTCCCGTTCTGTAGTTGAATGATCACCTCTGACTCACTTGAGCTTTTCACCAATTTCCGCCATACGCGCTTTGAGTCGTTCTTCATCAACGCCAGTCACGCGCCCATCACGGTAAACCTCGCGACCAGCTACAACAGTCAGCAGGACGTCGCGGCCTGAAGAGGAGAATATCGCCGTCGCAATTGGATCGTACACCGGCAGCTGGTGAGTTGCGTCAGCCGAGATGACAGTGAAGTCAGCAGCGAAACCTTCTTTCAGTTGTCCAACGCGATCGCCGAAACCTAAACAACCCGCGCCGCCCGTCGTTGCCGCACTCAGTGCGTCGACTGCTTCCACAACCTGGCCATTGAAATCTGCGGAGCGTGATAACAATGTGGCGAATCGAGCTTCTTCCAGAATGTCGCACGTGTTGTTACTCGCTACTGAGTCGCTTCCCAACCCAACCGTGATGCTTCTCTCGAGTAACTTTCTCAGCGGCGCACGTCCGTGTCGCAGCTTCGCATTCGACTTTGGACAGTGAACTACCTTACTACCCGTCTGCGCCAGGGTATCGATGTCTGTCTCGTCGACGCGAATGCAATGCGCCAGCAGCGGCTGCAGACCAAGGATTCCGTTTTGCTTTAAGTGTTGAATGGGTGAACAACCGGGCACCGCGAAATCGATTGTTCTCGTTTTTAAATTCTCCGCGAACAACCCACAACCCTCCCGCAGCAAGAGCTCCTCCGCCTCCGATTCTGCCGCATGCATCATCAACGGCAGATTCTCCGCCGCTGCGAATTCCGCAATCGCTTCCAACTGTGGGGCGCAAACTGTGTAAGGCGCGTGTGGCGAAACGCCTGCCCTAACCAATTCTGTTTCGACGGATCGAAGTTCGGCTACTTTATCTTTGAGCTTGCTGACATTCTCTGCGACCAGCCGAGCATCTGGTCCAAAGGATTCCTGAAACACAACTCCGCGCAACCCAACATTATTCGCAGCACGCAGCGATGTGATTGCAGAATCACTTGCATCACCAACACACGTGATTCCCGCGCGCACCGCCTCGCACGCGCCCGATGTTGCTGACACCTCCAGATCGTCGGGAGTTAAACGAAAAAGACGCGCCAGGGTCAGCTTCGTAAGCCATGAAAAGAAGTCACTTTCTTCGCGTTCAAGATAGCCGCGCATCACTGTGAGTTCGAGATGCGTGTGGGCGTTTACCAGACCGGGCAGGATGATTGCGGTGCCGTGTTCGCGGAGTTCGGCCGCTGGAAATCTGTCCACAACTTCCGTGCGCGGGCCAACTGCGATGATCGTTGGACCGTCGAATGCGAGTGCGCCATCTTCAATCGGCGAAGAAGAGACGGGCACGAGCCAGCGCGCTGAATGGATGATTGTCATCGCAGCGTGGTGAATGCGAGACGAGATTATCTCGCGGTTTTCATACTTCGGTAGCGGTTCAGGACCGAGATAACGTACGCGCGCGTGGACGGAATGTCTATTCGAGTGATGAACTCGTCAGTTGAAGGCACCTTTCCTTCAGCATTGGGCCTGCCCCATTCGACTGAGCGGCTTGGGCCAGCATTGTACGCAGCAATAACTCGCGGGTCGGGCTCCGGTAGATCCTGAAACTGTTCGCGAATCTTTTCGAGATACCAACAACCCACTTGAATGTTGTGTTCCGGGTCGCGAAGAAACCCCTGTGGATCGGTGGCCATCGTCCTTTCAAGTTCCCGCATACCTGTTTCAGTGGCCCATTCGCGAGCAACCGTCGGTGTTACTTGCATCAGACCGATCTCGCCATCTTTGCCAATTTTCCATGGAGAGAAATAGGTCTCTTCATAAATGATGCTCCAGACGAGATCCGGATCGACGCGGTAAATCGTTGCCTGGCGCACGATCAGTGTATCGTATCGGTGTGTCCAGTATTGATTAAAGAGATATATGACGACAGCGGCTGTGAGGAGGATGAGAACAACAACTAACGCGCGTTTCATTCAGACGGCAAACTTACCTGGGAGCATTCAAAGCTGCTTGCGGTAGTAAGCAGCGGAACGTGAACTGATGAACCCGTCTGCTACCACAAACGGTTCGGAGTTTTAGTTGCTCCTCTTGAGTCGTGACCAGAAGCTGCCGACCGAATACGCCAGATCAACTCCTTCGTAACGCGAGCGCAACGCGTGCTCGTCCAACACGTGTCCCTGTAGCCAAACTTCAGCATCCAGAGTTGCGCCAACTTGCAAACGCGCACCGCGTAACGCCCGGCGATTCACCAAAACTTCCAGATTTAAACGATCGAGGTCGAGATTGATCCAGAAGAGCTCGCCACCCGAAAGCGGATTGATTAGCGGCTTGAAAGCGATGATACGACCGGAGAGGCTCCAGTCGTTTTCATGGGCGGCCCGTGCCGGTGCGGTTTTTTCCAATGGCAACCAGCGGGCTTTTCCTTTTGTGCGACGCACACGAGCTCGATAAGCCAGACCACAAAGACCGATGTGTAATTCCTGCGCGCGAAATCCGTTTGGTCCAACTTCGGTCAGATTCTGCAACTCAAAAAGTACTTCGCAATCGGTTCCCTGGCGGTAGCCGTGAATTACTGCTTCACCTTCTTCGTCGTATTCGGTCAACGCCCACGGCGCAATCGTCTGTATGTAGCGCGCGCGAAAACCTGGGCGACAGTCAGCATAAAAAACATCACCGCTATCCGATTCGTAAAGAACGGTCCACACTTCGAGACCTTCACCGAGTTTCCAACAGCGAGCATGAAGCACAGCGCCGCGTCGACTTAGACGAGTCGGTTCGCCCTGATCGCCCGCACGTTCGGCGAGATAGTTAAAGGCCTTCTCGTTCGAGACCTCCAAGCCGATAGTTTCAAAAGCGGGGTTCATTCGTCGTTCGTATTTGGGTTTGGTACTTTGCTATTGGTGCGTTGTGTTTTGTCCTTAGTGC
>JBKPMX010000139.1:0-17808 GCA_046765655.1 Acidobacteriota bacterium | reverse complement strand
AAGAGACAGCCGCCCGCACCGCGACGGAATTTCGGGCGGCCACGGAGGGCCGCCCCTACAAATTACCTCCGATGACTTTCTGAAATACCTGCTCAGTCTCTTTATGTCCGGTATCCTTTAGCTGTCGCATATCGAACATATCGCCTCCAGGAATCGTCTGATGAAACGCTGCCCGAGTTGCAATCGCACCTACACTGACGCTTCTCTGAATTTTTGTTTGGAAGACGGCACGCCCCTGACGCCAGACGCGCCGCCACCGGCAGACCCCAACGCGACCATGCGGTATGTTGCACGCGACACGGCTGATCCACCGCCTACTGAGATCTATAGACCTGACACAAACCCGGTTACTCCTCAGGTAGTACCGCCACCGCCACCTCCGCAGTGGACGCCCATGCCGCAGCCCGTTCACGAGAAAAAATCAAATGCCTTGTGGTGGATTCTCGGCGCGCTGGGAATCGTCGCTGTGATGGGCATCGGTTTAGTAGTCGTACTGATCGCCGTCGCGAACATGAGCGGCAACACCAACAACTCGAATAACAATCGCATCGCAAACGAGAACGCGAACGCAAACACGAACGTCTCACCAAATACGAATGCGAGTCCGAGCGTGAATGCAAATTTGAACTCGCGCGAAGGAGGCGCGGACCTGCCGGCTAACTTTAGCGACGACTTTTCACAAACAAAGTGGGGTGCGGGTAAGTTCGCGTTTGGCGACATCTGGTACACCAACGGCGAGTATCACATGAGGTCGAAAGAGCGGACGTTTATCGTGATGTACGCGCCTTCTAACGATTACTCAACGAAAGAGGCGACGGTGAAGGTCACTGCGCGCAGCGTCGATGGCTCTGTCCCATCCAATGGTTTTGGTCTGATGGTCCACTGCGCACAGTCGAAAACAAAACAGTTGGAAGACTATGCGTTTCTAATCTATCCAGACGAAGAACCAGAATTTGAAGTCGTGGCGCACAAAGACGGCAACCAGAAGACGGTCGTTCAAAGAACGAAATCGAGTGCAATCAAATCTGGTGCAGCCCGCAATCTACTCGAAGTGAGAGTGAAAGGCACCGACCTCGAGTTTTATGTGAACGGCCAACTGCTGACGACAATTTCGGATACCGAGAATTACAAAGGCGGCCGCGCGGGATTGTACACAAGCGATGTCGTCGAAGTTGCTTTCGACGATCTTGAGATTTCTCGACAAACTCCCTAATACTGAATCGTGAGTTCGCATGATTTGAAACTCCCGCGTAGCCTCGGCGTCTCTGCGGTTATTGCTTCAACTTGCAACTGCGCTCACCAAAATCAAAAGCAGACTCTGCCCGCTTAAGTTGCGTAAGGAAAGCTGAAACATAACCGCAGAGACGCCGAGAACGCCGAGTTTACACAGAGATTAAAAGTAGCTTCTACGATTCACGATTCACCATTTACGATTCACGATTTACAACCGATGCAAGTCAACCTCAGAGTCATCGCGGGTCCATACAAAGGGCGCATCTTCACCTTCACTCAACACGATAGCTTCTTAATCGGTCGAAATCCCGAAGCGCATCTTTGTCTGCCTGAGGATCGATTCTTCTCGCGTAATCACTGCCTTCTCGAAATCAACCCGCCGCATTCGTTTCTGCGTGATCTCGGTTCGACTAATGGAACATTCGTGAACGGTCAACGAGTAAGAGAGGTGTTTCTGAACAATGGCGATCGCATTCAGGGGGGCGAGACTGTTTTGTGTGTTGAAGTAGGTGTCGGTGCTGACAATCAGATTCCGAGACCTGGTTCCAGCCTGGAGCACCAAACGACGGCACCACTTTTCGTGACGGTTGAGTGCATCAACTGCGGCCGGCGTGAACAAGTTCAGGCATCCGCCGCGGATGAGAAATTTACTTTCGTCTGCGAAGACTGCCGAATCGAGTTGAAAAAGAATCCCCACACTATTCCCGGTTATGAGACTGTGCGATTGATCGGCCGCGGTGGGATGGGCGCGGTGATGTTGGGCCGTGAACAAAAGACGGGTAGGCCAGTGGCGATAAAAACTCTGCTGCCTGAATTCGCCGTTAGCGACAAAGCCATGAAACGCTTCATGCGCGAGATCGATGTCGCGTCGGCTCTACAACATCGCAACATCGTCGAGTTCATCGATCGGGGCACGTACAACGGGATGATCTATCTTGTGACTGAGTTTGTGGACGGTTGCGATGCTGCACGCCTGGCTGAAAGTCACGGTGGTCAATTGCCCTATCCGGATGCGATTTCAGTTCTAGCGCAGTCGTTAGACGCGCTGTCTTATGCACATGCCGCCGGATACATCCATCGCGACTTCAAAGATCAGAATATTCTGGTCAGCGGACAAGGCAGAGATCTCGTCGCGAAACTGACCGACTTCGGGTTGGCAAAAAGCTTTACGCACTCAGGTATGAGCGGAGTAACAATGGCGGGCGAGATGGCGGGCACACTCGCTTACATGCCGCCTGAACAATTGCGCAACTTCAGAGATGTCCGACCGCAGTCAGACATTTACGCAGTTGGCATGACTGCTTACAGTTTACTCAGCGGAACGATTGCTCTCGATCTGCCAAAGAAGAGCAGCATCAACAACACCATTAGAGCGATCTTCGAACAGCCCACAATCCCCTTAAAACAAAGAGCACCAAATGTTCCAGATCCCATCTGCCAGATCATCGACCGCGCGCTCTCGAAGGATCCAAACCAGCGCTGGCAATCAGCCACTGCGATGCGCAATGCACTTCTTCATGCGGCATAACCGCGGCATAACCATGGACTCGTAGGAGCCACATGTTTATAGGCTCCGCTGCTGAAAGACGGCGCAGTTAAGTGAATCGAGATTGAAAAAACGACGACCGACATTGGCAAGTACTCTGTGAAGTCTAGAGTAACCGTCTCTCGAGTTCAGAACGGGAGCGAAGCGACCGATCCCAGCTTAACTATTGATCAACTACGATGGAATCAGTCGCTTCGCTCCTGTTCTGAACTGACTGCAACGAGCTTAAACCGCGACGTTAATGAGAACTGTTGCTTTAGTCATCGCCTGCATAGCCTTCTTAATCATCGCTTTCGTGGTGTGGTTGGCGTCGGGACGCAGTTGGCTGGTTTGGGCCTTCTGCTTATTCCCTCGTGGGTATGCGGAGATTACCTATCCGACAAGCTATTCAGTGCATCGCGCGGCAGGAGTATCTCTGAGAAGGACTTTTCCATTCTCAGAATCGCCTACGGAGTGGTGGGGGGTCTGTTAATTGGGGGCTGTACGGACTGGGCTGGCTCATCTACGTTTGGCTTCTCTGATAAGTAGCAGCGACTCGTGGGATCTCACTGGATAGTGAATCGTGAAATCGTGAATCGTGAATAGCGTGTAACCCGCCGTGTTGAAGATCGTGGAGGTTGCGAAAATCTGCCGCAGATTTAATCACTTCACCGCGAAGCGATCCACCGATTTCGGCAGATTACAGAGATTCTGGATATAAAAAGCTAGGGTTTTTGTACCCACCAACGGGCCTTCTCGTTGTTAATTCTAATCGGTCTAATCTGTGGAAATCGGCGGATCTGCTTTCAATCGGCAATGAATTATTTCTTTACTTCCCTCCGTTTCGAACCGCATAATACGACCCCCTCTGCCGGAACCCAGAGACAGAGGACCAACGACAGCGCGGGCCCCAGCCCGCGTTTCGCATGAGGAGAGTCAAATGAGATCTATTTGGAAGGGTCACATACGCTTTCTACTCGTCGCAATTCCGGTCCGCGTTTACAACGCCCTCGAAACCAGCGAAAAGATTTCCTTCAATCAGCTTCATCGCGACGACTTTGGTCCAATCGGCTACGACAAGCGTTGCAAAAAATGCGGAGAGGTCGTAACCAACGAACAGATTACGAAGGGCTATCAGTACGAGCCTGATCGCTGGGCCGTCGTCGAACCGGACGATATTGCCAAGATCAAAATCAAAACAACGAAAGCGGTCGACATCGTCGGCTTCGTCGATTCATCTGAAATCCCCACGACTTTCTACGATGCACCGTACTATGCGGGACCAGACGGACCAGTTTCGGAAAAACCTTACGCGTTGTTACGCGAGGTGATGAAACAAACAGGCAAAGTCGGTATCGGCAAAGTGATTCTTCGTGACCGCGAAGATCTCGTAGCAGTGTTTCCGCATGGCGATGGCCTGGTGCTACAAAAACTTCATTATCCTCATGAGCTGCGAAAGATGGACGACGTGCCTGATATTGAAGGAGCGCAGAAGCTAAACAAGAATGAACTGAAACTTGCGACGACGCTCGTGCAAGAGATGACAACGACGCTCGATGAGATCGACACGACTGACAATTATCACGAAGCGCTGAAAAAGCTGATCGATTCGAAGATCAAAGGAAACAAGGTCGTAGAATTTGAGGTTGAAGAACTTCCCAGACTTGATATTATGAGCGCGTTGAAAAAGAGCTTGCAGCAGTCGAATCGCAAGCCGATGGTGAAAGCGCCAGTGAGTGCGACGACTAAGAAGAAGCCGCAGATTTCACTGGTGAAGCCGAAGACGACAGCCAAGAAGCGAAAAGCTTCGTAGTTTTCTTTTGGAGTGCGCCAACTTGGCGGCGCTTTGAAAGCGGCGACAGGTCGCCGCACTCCAAAGTGCGGTCTGTCCTCGTTGATGAACGAAACTAGCAATAAGGTAATTTCATTTCCCTCACCTGTCCCTTCCAAGGCAGATTATCAACGTGTCAAATCTTCTTACTCCGTTAAGGAGATCAAACAGTTGTTTGGTCTTAGCGAGAAGACTATTCGTCGTTGGACAGAACAAGGAATCATCCAGGCATCGGCAACTTCTGAAGGCACCGATTTAATCTACGATTTCCAGGCACTCACGCAATTTCGTCGCATTCGCGAGCTCCGATCGCAGGGCCATAGTCTTCGCCAAATTGAAGCGGAGTTGCAGGGACAACTGCACCTCTTTCGCACCGAACCGAGTCGCGTGTCGCGTTTGCTGACGCCGTTTGAAGAGGCGCTGCTATTACACGAACAGGGTGATCCATCGGCGGTGGAACATTATGTCGAAGCAATCAACGAAGGCGACAACGTTGCCGAGGCATATTGCAATCTCGGCATCATGAACCTGGAACAAGGGGCACTGGCAAAGGCTCTTGATAATTTCACGCTGTCATTAAAGAACGATCCGCGTCACGTTGAGGCCCACTACAATCTCGCCAACCTCTACTACGACGCGGGCGATCTACAGTTAGCAAAGCTGCATTATGAAGTGGCTGCGCAGATTGAGCCGGGGTTCTCTCTCGTCTACTTCAACCTCTCACTCGTCTATCACAAGCTCGGCGATCTGAACGGCGCACTCGCCGCGCTTGAGCGATACCGTCAACTCGAACCTGAGGACGAAGATATCGAAGTCCTGAATCAGCTCTTGAAGGCGATCCAGAACGCCATTAAGAAGTAACGGCCACAGATTTTCACAGAGTCAGCACAGATAAGGATAACCAAGTTGCGATCTCTATGATTTCTTATGGCGCTGACCCGTGAAAATCTGCGGCCTACAACTTGGAAACTCGGACGCATTCGACGTTTGCTCTTAAATACTACGTATTTCGGATCGTCACCTTTCTTGCGATC
This sequence comes from Acidobacteriota bacterium, assembly GCA_046765655.1. Taxonomy (GTDB): domain Bacteria; phylum Acidobacteriota; class Blastocatellia; order Pyrinomonadales; family Pyrinomonadaceae; genus PSRF01. Next base: position 12,185 of record JBKPMX010000139.1, on the reverse strand, counting down.
CCAGTACTAGCCAGGTGGGCAGTTCCCTCCTGCCCACCGTTTAATTAATGAAACAGGCGCAGACAACAGGAGCAAACGTTGATCCCTGTGCATCAACCGACGTCCTGTTCTATAATCAGTCGTCTCCAATTCCCGATCTGCTCTTACCCAACAAGGAGGTTCCCCAAACATGACCGGTTCCCCCGAGTCTAAATGCCGCATTCTGTGTGTCGACGATCACTTTGACACTTCTCAGATGTTGCAGATGCTTCTTTCCGAAGAAGATTATGAAGTGAAGGTATGCGCGACAATTAAAGAGGCTTGCGAGTTCGCTACTTCACACGAGTTTGATTTGTATGTCTTGGACAAACGACTGCCCGATGGAACAGGCATAGATCTTTGTTCGATCTTGAACGAACTGACTCCGAATATTCCCTGCCTCTTCTACACCGGCGATGCATATGAAATTCATCGACAGGAAGCAATGGCAGCGGGCGCAGCGGCATTCATACCGAAGCCTAACATCGATGGGCTAATCGATGCTGTACGTCAATTGTTATCCGAGCGTGAGTGTGCGACGGCGTAATGTTCGATCGGCAAATGTTCATCGTCAACATGCAATAAGATTCAGCTAAAGAACGGGAGCGAACCGACCGATTCCGTTTGGCGAACATGTAGCCACATTGAAATCGATCGCTTTGCCCCGTTCTTTAATTAATCGCCATCTAGATCACGACAAATACGAATCACCTCTGCTTGACTTCCCTTTTTCCCAATCTATAATTCTTTTTCGCTACGGGCCGATAGCTCAGTTGGTAGAGCAGCTGACTCTTAATCAGCGGGTCGCAGGTTCGAGCCCTGCTCGGCTCACCAGATCACTCAGTGAGTAAACAAACAGAAGAGGACAGCTTAGCGCTGCCCTCTTCTGTTGTGTTGCAGGTGTTCTTGGTAATCGTCAGTGCCCGCGATGATTTCTTGCGTCTAAGCTCTCAAGCAAACTAATGAATGAAATCAGCTCCTCAGGATTCAGCTGGGATAAAGACGTGTTTGGCCCACTACTCGAATCCGATCTCAAGCTGTCCCAATAGTGATTATGAAGGGCGATCTCAAAATCGTTCGTCAGCGGTTTTGCCGGATCAAATGCAGGCGCAGTAGCAATATTGGTGCGCGTGAGACTCGCATAGACATTCGACTCTGCCGCACTGATCCATAAGATCCATTCTGTCGGCAGCAGCACTTTCTTTGCCGACCACCAATTACTCACGGTGGTCACTACGTATTGGATGGTCCATTTCTCGTCATCCACAATGCCATCTTCAATCTGACCAATTTCGCCGTCCACTGCCATGACGTGGTAACGGCTCACCATTTTTGAGCTTCGCAAATGCTCGTCGTATGCTTCCTGGAATGAGTGCGTAAGGTAATACGGCAAGCCCAGATAGAGAGAGTAATCATGTGGCTGAACGAGGCCTTCGGGCTTGTGCGTGCTAATGTCCTCGCTTTCCTCGACCTGTTGTTTGGTGAATGCGGCATTAATAGTTTTGGTCGGTGAGTCCAGTCCAATAATCGCGGAGGGTGACATAAGTACTTTCTTACCGTGAAGCCAGGTGCCAATGTCGACTACGAAGTACCTGATCTTCCAGTCCCTATCGTCGAAATAGAATTGCTCCAGATGACCTATGTCGCCATCGGTCGCGTGAAGTCTATACGTTCGCAACTCTCTGAGTTTTCTTAACATGTTTCTGCCGCCTCCAAAGCATTTCACCGGCCAACACAGAAGCCACACCGTCGATGGAGTTTGAGGGAGAAAGTCGTTAAAACTAAGGGAGAACCCGGCAGTTAGTGGTTGATGAAACTGTACACCCGCCCGCGAACACTATCAATCGAAGACAAACGGGGAGTGCCATGGAACGTAACCAGGAAATGGGGCCGACATGGATTTGTGCACATATGGTAACGGAGTTGCTACGGCTGGCTCTTGACTTTGGGACGCCACAAAGTTTAGTTTCTTGCTCATCTCAACCAACTCTGGATCGCAACAAGGGGGTCCCCGATGTTTAGATTGCTTGTTGTTCTTTCTTTCTTGGTAGTAGTGCCTTTGGTCAACGCCGACCCTGTAACTTTTGATTTCGGCAGTGTCGTGGCCTTACAAAATGGTGGAAATTCAAGCGTCAACTTGAATACCCCAAATCTGTTACTCGCGCCTACGTCAATCGATCTGTCGGGCGTCAGAACACTCAACGTTAGCTTTGATCTTGTCGTGGATGCGGGCCAAACTTGGACAGGTTTCGTGAGATACGATTGGGTGCTGAACGGAGTAACCTCAACGACCTTCAATAACAATTGCGCCCTTGGCTGTACGTCGCAGTTTATTCACGGAGCGGGCAGTTACTTGGATTACACAACGCCGTTCTTCGTTCCGACGCCAGGATCGGTCACAATTTCCGTTATCAATAGCGCGAACCAAGTGCTTGGATCTCAGTCCTTCTCGTTTAGTATTGTTGAACCAGTTCCTGAGCCCACAGCATTGCTTCTCTTTGGAAACGGTCTCGGTTTGTTAGTCTTCTTTCGCTCTGCGATCACCCGGCAGCGCCGATAGGTGGATTACTCGTGTCTTAACGCATCAACTGGATTCAACTTCGCTGCCAGCATCGCAGGCACTAATGTCGCACCGACAGCGACGAGCGTCAGCAGTGTGGCTACCCCAAGAAACACGATCGGATCCACTGGACTGACGCCGAACAAAAACGCTGAAGCCAGGTGTGTTGTTGCTGCGCTCAGCAAAACACCAATTACGATGCCGACAACCGCAAGGCTAATTCCCTCTTTCATTATCAGTCTTAAGATCTCGTTGCGATCCGCTCCCAGCGCCATGCGAACGCCGATCTCTTTTGTTCGCTGACTGAATGAGTAAGACGTAACTCCGTAAATTCCAATCGACGCCACGACGAGTCCAATCAAACTCAACAAACCTAGCAGTGCTGCGCCGGCTTTCAGCGGTAGTAGTTGGCCGTTCAAAACATCCTCGAGCGTCTTGAAGTCGAATATCGGAAGATTTCCACCGAGTGCTTTTATTTCTCGTTGGACCACACCCATCATCGCCCGGGGTTCGCCCGACGTTCGCACTATGAGCGATACGGTATTATCGAGGTCCTGATAAAGCGGTACGTAGAGGTACGGCTCGGCTTCTTTGCCGAAGCCGTTGTAGGCACTGCTCCTCACAACTCCAACAACTTCGGAAACATCCGGTCCTGTTCGAAGCGTCTTTCCCAAAGCGTTTTGACCAGGCCACAACGTGCGCGCGAGCGCTTCGTTGACGATGACGACCTGGCGTGTCGTGTCGTCGTCAGTTGCTTCAAACGGTCGGCCTTGCAGAACAGGGATGTCGAGGGCCTTGAAATACCCATCTGCAACTACCGCTTGCTGTACACGCATGGAGTCTCCGTCTTCTGCCCTAACAAAGGTCATGGACTGGTCCATAGTCAACGGAAGCACGTTCGTTAGCGTCGCCGCTTCGACCCCCGGCGTGGCGACGACTCGTGAAAGTAGCTCACGATAAAAAGCCTTGTTGTATTTGATCGAGTATCCGTACTGAGTCGGATTGAGATTGAGCAGCAGCATTCTGTCGGTTTTGAAATTCTTAGTTACGGCCTCACCTTGTTGAAAGCTTCGCAGACAGAGACCTGTCGAGATCAGCAAAACCAGCGATGCAACAATTTGTATAACGACCAGTACACGCCGCAGATTAATCCTTCGCCGACCACGGATTGACATATCATCACCAGCCAGCGACCGAACCGGATCGAGGCGGAAAGTATTGAGCGCCGGCAACAATCCAAAGATCAACACTGTCAGCAATGACGCTACAAACGAGAACAGCAACACTCTCCAGTCAATTGCTATTCTTGAGGAGAATCCAACATCAGGCGGCAACAATCGAATGACGCCGCGCATGGTCCAATAAGCAAACAGTAATCCGAGAGCACCCCCACCGATTGAAAGCAACAGCGCTTCCGTCAGCAGCTGCCGCACAATCCGTTCGCGACTCCCACCCAATGCCATGCGAATCGCAAACTCTTTGCGTCGCACGATTGCGCGCGCCAGCATCAGACTCGCGACGTTCACGCAACAGATCAAAAGGATAAGACCGGCCACGGCGACGATTGCGACTCCGATTGGTATTGCGTCGTACAACGCCGGATGTATGGCAGTCACCGGGGAGAGAGTTACTTTCGAGACTCCTTGCGGGACTTTAGATCCATCCTGCAAACGAGCGGCGATAGTTGTCATCATCGCTTCCGCTTGGGGAAGTGTGACGCCGGGTTTCAAACGTCCAATCATCTGTAACCAATTGTGACCGGGATCGAGCCGTCCTTTGTCGACCGACTGCGTAGGTGCTGTCGGATTGTTCGACTGTAGTTTCTGATCACTCTCGCCCGGGTTGACTGTTTTGAGGATGTTGGCCCATTGCACAATCGGCATCCAAAGATCGGTTGACGCGGCTGGATCTGTACCTGTGAAACCTGGAGGAGCGACCCCCACGATCGAAAAGCTGTTGCCGTTCACGCCAAGCTGTTTGCCGATAATCTCCGCATCGGCATTGAAACGACGTCTCCAAAGGTTGTCGCTAATGACAACCGCTGGCTCTGATACAGATTGTTCTGGACCGGCAAAACCTTGCCCGCGTTGGAGGTGGATATCGAATACAGAGAAGTAATTTACCGAGACAACTTCTGAACTGACGTCCTGCGTGTGTCCACCGTCGGTCAGCAGCATCGGTGGAGCAGAATACGCCGCCAAACCAGAAAACACTTCGTTCTGCTTGCTGAACTCCAAATATCGATCGTAGGAAACGTTCCTGTAAGAATTATCGCGTGCGGAAGCAAACACATAGACCAGGCCATCGCTGTTCGAGACTGACAGCGGCTTGAGCATTATCGTATTCACAAATCCAAAGACTGTTGAATTGACGCCGATGCCGACAGCTAACGACAGCACCGCCACCAACGTTAGTCCGGGTGTCTTCAACCACATCCGCAGGCCGTACGACAGATCCTTAAACAAAGAGCGCATGGTTGTCTGTTCTCCTTGAATACCGATTAATGGAGCGTGAGCGGGTTCGATTGTTGTCGTTGATGCGATAACGGAAAACTTACAACGGCATTTCAAGTGACTCTACGCTATTTACAGAGTCGGAGTTCCGAGGACCCGGCTTTCATTTCTCTTCCAACAGACCTAAGCGTTCACCCTCTCATTCACCCCAGGCTTTAGCCTGGGGCCGACAAGCCGCGGATGACGAAAACCGTTTCAACGGTTTTCACCTGGCAATCGTGGATGACATACCATGCGAGAAACCGTTGAAACGGTTCAGCAAATAACCACTCCGCCTCATCCCCAAGCTAAAGCTTGGGGAGAATGAGAAGTACCTTCCTCAAAGATGTTCACTTAACGTCGTCAATCCGGATCAGTCGCACCCCAAAAACGCTCGCCGTTTCGTTTCCACCCGTCGACTGAAATCGCACCGTCATTTTCTTCTTGTCCTTCAACAACTCGGAAGGAATCTTGTACTCAACATCGAAGAAATGGCCGGCAGCACTTCCCGGCACGCTTCGTTCGATCTTCTGCTCACCGACACGTTGACCATCAACCAGGATGTCGAAGCTGCGGTTCGCGCGTTCGAGCGTGAAGTACGTGACTAAGAGGGCGGGCGTCGTCGCGGCATTCACAGGCAAGTCGTAAGAGAACCACTTCTTGGCGCGCCGTGCGCGTCGTCCATTTGTTCCATCTGTCGACGTATCTTCGCCCTGCTGGTTGAATTCTTTTTCTTTCTCCGCGTCGCCCGGTTGCACGAACACGGTCGTCATCGAATCGATCTTCTTACTTCTCGCAGCTTCCGCGGCGATTTCGGCTAGTCGTTTGTTCCATGTAGCAGCCGTATAAAGGTCCCAATATATCGAGTACGTGCGACGATGAAGTCGATAGAAAGGCACCAATTCGATCTCCTTCTGCGATCGATCCGTCAGACGACCTATTCCTTCGGTGCGGAAGTTTCCGGCCGTATCTTCTGGCTTTAGCCATTGATCGATCGGTCGTGACTCAGTTACGAAAGAAGGAATGGGATCAGTCGAACCACCACGACGCTCGGCGCCGAGATCGCCTGCGAGTACAAGTGGTCCCCACATTAGAGCTGCCCTGTTTGGATTATCAGCCAGTCCTTCAACACGCAACGATTTCGGAAGGGCGATAGTGACAACGTCGCCCGTTTTCCATCTTCTCTTCAATGCAACGTAAGTTCCGGGCCCCGACACGTCCTTAAACGACTCACCATTGACGCGAATCTCAAATCCGTTCTCCGCCCACGATGGACGGCGCAGAGCGAGGGTAAACTGCTTTGGTTGTTTCAGCGTCAGTTTGAGCGTGGCCTTCTCACCTTCAGGGAAGTCGGTATCCATCGCGAATTGAACTCCGGCCGATTTCCAGTTTGCGGTAGACGGCACATATAAATTCACCCAGAACCGATCAGACGATTCATAGTAAATTCCATCGCCGTGCAGGCTGTGACTCTCCATTCCACTGCCAACACAACAGGTAAAGCTGCGAAACATGTCCTGGTATTCGTGCCTGACTCCCTGACCAATAGGCACCATGTAACACGTGCGGCCGTCTTCGGGATCCATTGACGCGAGCACATGATTAAACAATGCACGCTCTTCAAATTCGGCATACTTCATCTCAGGCTTGACGGCAAAAAGCTGTCGCGTCATTTTGAGCATGTTATAGACATTGCAACTCTCGTTGGTCCGGCCATCAATGCGTTCACTCAACTCGTCAGGTGGACCAAAGTACTCATCCTTGCCGTGACCTCCAGTTGCATAGGTGTGATCGTTTACAACTGCATCCCAAAAGAACTCAGCAGCCACACCGTCTGCTTTATCGCCAGCGTAGATGTAACGCATTAACACGCCGAGCAGTTTTGGGACTTGCGTATTCCCATGTAAGCCAGCGAGGTTATCTTCACGTCGGGAAAGCGGATCGACAACGGCCTTGTGATCGAATCGATGCGAAAGATTCAACCATCGTTTGTCTCCTGTATCGGCATAAAGATCGACAAGCACTTCATTCATACCGCCAAACTCGGTATTCAACATCCGCTGAATCTGATCTGGATTCATCTTCAGCAGAATGCCTTCGGCCCACGCTGCATATTTAATCTCTAACTCAAGCGCGGTCCGGTTCCCGGCATAACGATACGCATCACGTAGTCCGGCATAAGTTTTATGAAGGGTGTACCACGGCGACCAAAGACCGTTTAGATCAAAGAAAGACGAACGAATGTTTCCGGCAGACACTTCCGCAAACTTTTCTCGCACGCCCTCCAGCGCACTGAGAAAGCCATCGCCGTTCTTGTCTTGCACCTCCTTCATTTCATTCACGATGTAGTCCACACGATCTTTGAACCGCTGGTCTCCAGTCGCGGCAGACATCATCGACACTGCCGAAAGGTAATGACCGGCGATGTGGCCCGTCAGATTCCGACCATCGCCATCCCATCCTCCGTAACCTTCGGCCTTGGGCTTCAGTCCGGCACGCTTTCGATAGAACGCCAGCATTCGATCGGGTTCCAGCTTCAACAGGTACTCTGCATTCAAATCCTGTGCTCGTTTGAGTGGCCCACCAATAACGCGCACGGCCGATAGAGGGAGCGGACGGGCAGCATACGGCACAGCGTTTTTGATCTTCTGTTGCTGCGCATTAACGAGGTTTACCGTCGCGATCACGCAGGGCAGGAGCAGCGTCAGCGATTTTCGATTGAACACCTGGATATCCTCCACTCAAGGACTCAAGCGAATGATGAAGAAACCTATGGATGTGTGTATTACCGGACTATGGAAAGCAGCGACATTCTTACTTCATTTAGAAGGAAAGGCAATGCGGAAGGATGGCCGAGGATAAGGAGCAGGAGCAGCAAACAGGAGCACGAAGAAGATGATCCTGCTCCTGCCTGCTGCTCCTGCTCCTTATCCTCGTCCTTCATCCCTAGAAGTGGACGACTTGCGCGCGGAACCCGCCGGTAGCGTTCGAATCTCCAATCGCCAACTCCGTCATTTTGGCTTGCAGCTTCGCAACCGTTTCATGATCTGAGGTTGAGTTTGGATCGGTGTCAATAAAGAATGCTTCGGTGTTTTCCGGAGTACCATCGCCGCGTAGGCCAATCAATACGCGCGCATGAACAGAAAAGTCTTCGCTTGGATCTTCATCAGTGGTAATCCACAGCGGCCCATTGGCTCTGAGTAGCCGCTCAAAGCCTTGCACGCTGAAACTCATCGGCGGCTCAGCAACGAGACCCAGCGCTTGTAAGAATTCCGGCTTGTCACTTCCCTTCAAACCATCATCGGCATTGAACAGATCCAGAAACTTCTGGCCCGCTGCCGTCATAACGTCAGCAATCTCAGGATTTGAGTTGTTCTTCCAGGAGAAAAGTATCGTCGCTACAGTTGCCCAGCACGTTTCATTGGAGGGTTGTTTGAGTCGGCGTAAGTTTCCCTCAACGAAAAAATCTACAGCCTTCTTTGCCGTATCATCCTTTTCAACTGTGACAGTCTGTTTGCGATCCCCGATCTGCTCACTAACCGATGTCTTCATCTTCGGCGACTTCGCCGCACTGCTGATGAGATCTTTAACGGCAGGCTTCTCAACCGTCTTTTGTGTTGAACCAGATGGCAAGCCGAGCGCCGATTCATAAGCCTTCGCGTTTAATTCCTTCTCATCATTAGCGTCGATGAGCCCTTTCTCACGCGCTTTCTTAATCGCGTCGAGAACTCTGGGTAGGCGTCTTTGCGCTGCTTGCGCTTTTACAAACCCTGCAGCTTGTTTGCCGAAACTCTCAGCTGTCTTCAATGAGCTTTGCAACGCCGATAGTGCGTTGAGTTGATTCTGAGTTAGACCAGTTATATCGCGGAACGCATCGGCATTACCCAAGACCTGCAGCGCTGCAGCCAGGCTGGTCGGGGCAGGCGCCGCTGGTGCGTTTTGAATGTTGACGATTGGAGCCGGCAGTTCTTTGGGAGTCAGAACGGGAGGCGTTGTTCGCAAGCTTTCAGTCGATACGGCGTTGATTGGCGTAGGATCATCCGGACATGGTTCCTGTTCCCAGCGCCAGAAGCGGCTTTCGTCAATCTCTTCGCAACTGTTGCAATCGCCCATCACCGATTCTGCAAATACACCTTTCGTTGGCAGACTCAATCGCAGTGGTCGAGGAGGAGTCAAAGGCGTGTAGAGATCCAGCAGTGTCGGTGTCCGCACTTCGCCTTCTGCCGGGTTATCGATTCGTTGTCGGTATCGTGGGTCTAATTGATAACCGGAAGCGACAGGCATCACGAGACAGTTACCAACAATTCCCACTATCCGATTCTCAACGACCGACGCCACGCTGCGCCCGTTTGTAAACGGCGCTTCGAACCCGTCGAGCAACATAAAGCGTCGACTGGCATCCATACGCCACCAGATAATGCGATGGTAGTGCTCCAGACTCTCATTCAGGTGACGAATCAATCGCCGTCGTTTACCGAGATCATCGAGCCGCGGGTTGCCGCGTTCGAATTCGGTGAACCTTGTTGTATTCAGAAACAGTGGATCGCCAGCGCCGAGATCCGAAAACAGTCGCGGACTCGAATGCAATTGCTCCGAATGTGTATCGGCCGTGTATTGCACGTTTGCAAATTCGACGATAACGCGTGACCCGGCCGGCAACTCGAATATTGTTGATAACCGCAGACCCTTGATGCCGCTTCTCACGAACTGCGGCATTGTCGCCGTGGGATTGATACGGACGGTATGCGACTTCCCCTCGTGATAACTGCCGACCATCGTTACGTCGAGATTCGCCTGCCCGATAGTGCCGTTTGTTAACAGGAATGCGACGTTGATCGAGTTGATGAAGTCTTTCGCAATCCGCGGCGCGATTTCTGATTGGAATAAACGATCCTTCTCGCGTTGATTGTTGATGTGCATGTTGTAGAGCGTCTTGGCCAGTGAGGGTGAAAAGAACTTCCAGACGGTCTGCAAATACTCATCGAAATCTTCGTCCACTTCCTTGTCTACGGGGTCGCGAGGTCGTGCGATACTCAGACGGATATTCAGTTCGCCACTGACCGTGCGGATTTGCTGGTCAGCGAATCTGTTAAGTGGAAAATTAGTTCCGGCATAGCCTGATTGGATCCGTTCAATCGCGTCGAATCCGTCGGCGAGTTCAGGCTTAAGAAGAAATGGCTCAATGGCGTCGCGCCAACGCAGCACCTTCGTATCAGTGAAATCCGTCATCAACAAAGGGATGAATAGACACTCGCGCACGCTCGTAAGGCGATGATGAATTTGAAAGTGCTGCAAGACTTCGAAATATTCGACAGTTATCGCGTGACCATGATTGTGATTGGCGACGACTTCGGATTGCACTTGATGCGTCTCGCCTTGCCGCACACTCTGCACCACGGAGATACGTTGACTGCGAAGTGCCGAGGCAGATTGTGTGATTCGTTCACGTAATTGTTGTAGCGTGCTGGCTGTTAGCGATCTTGATGAATCCTGCCATGCTTCGGAGCTTGCGCCGCCAGCACCACCGCCGCCTCCGATGCCGAGAAAGCCGGCGCCAATCGGTATTCCCAAACCGAAGCCGCCACCTGCCGCCCACACGTTCGAACTTGACCCACCACGAACGTTTTCCGTTAACACCGACTTCACGATCTCGCTCACGCCGCGGTCATGTTCGAGACGCGCGTCCAATCTTTCTTCAAACACTCTGCTCTCTGAGCGAATGGCTGATTCGCGTCGATCCCAATCAACGATGACAATCTCTTTCTTCTGACAAGGCGCGAGCGGCAGACTGTAAACGAGATCCCCAAGCGAGTAACCATCAGCCTTCCATATCTGACGGAACTGGAGAATGTGCCCGTGCGCGATCGTTGTCGCTTGAGCAGAACGCGGCAGACCGTCCCAGTCGGCGGGATTGTTCACAGTCAGGTCCTGCCGCCCACGCGCCGGTTTGCCGGTCGCCGTAACTACGTCGCGCAAATAGTTGAATGCTGACAATCGTTCAGCCGCCATCAACTGCACGGGGGTGAACCCATCCGGATCGGTGAGCACATTCGCCAACACTTCAGCGGAAACGCGCGGCGGCTCGGCTTCGAATGCCTTATTGACACTCTCCGGATCGAGAAAGTTGCGCCAACTTGCCGCGACTGCGGTGTCACTCAAATCGAATGCAACTGACTCCGGACGATCCGCGCTGCGCTCAGAAATGGTCTTCGTCTTTATGCTTTCATCGATCGACTTTCGTCCGAGCGCAAGTTTTCCCGCCAGGTCCAGAACCGCGCGAGGTGGTCGAACCGGTGGATTCGGACGCTGCCCGAGTATGAATGGATCCGTGGTGCGCACGATCGTGAAGTACTGGTATTCCTCGAGAGTGCGATTCGGCGCATTGAGTCGGACGCACTTGCCGACTGCCGGGTCTGCAGTGAAGACCTCGGAAGCGTTAGTGAGATCTTCTTGTTCTGGAGCGCGAGGTGGACCGTTGGGTTTGGGAGTGTCAGGAGAATCGACTGGAATATTGACTATCAATCGAATCTCGTTCGGCAGGCGCCCGTCTTCGATTAGCGTGATAATTCCTGCAGCAGTGTCAGTGTTGCCTGACACTTCAACGCGAGCCGAAGTCAACAGCACGCGAGGGTACGCCATCGAGAAGTAACCATTGGCTGCTGACTGCGTTACTCCGAGAACAGTTTCAATTGGATCAGGTGCGCCGCTTTCTAGTTTGCGCTTGCCGAATAGGACCACCTGTCTGCCCACGACGGTCGCACTTCCTGATTTCGGGATCAGATGACCAAAGAACTTCTCCGGTGCGTTGAGAAATGGATCGGGATGTTCGTCGAGCGTAAATGGTGTGGAGGGTTGAACGTTGAGTTGTAAGAGTTCATTCGCGCCGGGCAAGGCGTCGCGCGACTGCTGAAACAGTCGCGCACCTGTCGGATCAAACACGGAAATGCTGATTGGACCAACTGGCTTAACGTCGTCCGGTACTTCGATTGTGAACTCTCCGTTATCGCTTGCGATGGAACGAACGGAGAACGGGAGCGTCAACTTTAGATTTGGATCTTCAGGCGCAGGTTTCGTGTAGTCGAACGCCATCTCTACGGCATGCGCCGCATAGCCGC
>JBKPMX010000138.1:0-21800 GCA_046765655.1 Acidobacteriota bacterium | reverse complement strand
TCGTAAAGTTCTGGCCGGTGGTGCTTCGCTGATGAGGAGTACCGCGGGGGACGACGATTAGATCGCCCTTGTTAACTACAATTTTTTGGCCGCCGGCGATCTGTCCGCGCCATTCTCCGGGCTCAACTTCCTTCGCCGCTTCGAGTGTGCCGCCGAGCGTGAGCGTCGCTGAACCATCCAACACGTAATAGACATCATCAGAAGCGTCATGAATCTCGCCGTTCGCAGCGGCGGTGTCTTTCTCATGCTGAATGGCGACGCGGAGTTCCATTCCTTCGCCGCCGATCAAGTCTTCAGCTTTGTTCGATGGCTGCAGCTTTTGCTGCAAGTCTGCGACCGACTGGCCAGTCATGACAACGAATGGCCGTATCGGTTTGACGGGTTTGCGATCCGTTTGTGAGAAAGCTGCAGACATGAGGCCCAACAAGATAGCGAGTGCTAATGAGAATCTCTTCATCGGTTCTCCTGAACGTGTACTTTGTGTTTTGTGCTTTGTACTTTGCTTAGAGGCAATGCTCAAAAACAGATTTGAAATTTGAGGGCTGGTCAGTTTCAAGTCTCTGCGCAACCTCTGCGTCCTCGGCGTCTCTGCGGTTATGTAAGTTGAACCGGAAACCGCAAGAGACGCCGAGAACGCAGACGTTGCGCAGAGACTTGACCACAACGTGAACCAGTACTGAAATTTGAATGTCTTAAGCAACCACTCTCGCACTGCGCCAACGATCAACCGCGACCGCTATCACGATGATCGCGCCGATGATGATCTCCTGAATGTAGTTGTGCCAACCAACTTGCTGACACCCGTTGCGCAGGAACGCCATTATCAACGCACCGATCATTGATCCGACGATTGTTCCTTCGCCGCCATTTAAACTTCCGCCTCCGATCACAACTGCAGCGATGATGTCGAGTTCTGATCCGGCAGCAACCGTGGGATCACCCTGGCGCAGGCGAGACATCTGCATTACGCCTGCCAGACCAAACAACAAACCCGCGAGTCCATAGATCCAAATCTTGAGACGATCGGTGGCGATGCCGCACGCGCGCGCAGCTGCTTCGTTCGATCCAAGCGCGAAAACCCTGCGGCCAAACACGGTGTTGCGCAAAACTATCGCGGCTAGCACTGCGAGCACGATCGTAATCCAAACGCCCGGGGCCACCAGTAACCATGGTGGATTCGGAAACATGACGAGCAATTCATTGAGCCAGTTATCTGGCATGTTCACCGTTTGTTGGCCTGCCACCCACTTCGCGACGCCGCGGGCGACACCGAGCATACCGAGCGTTGCGATGAACGGAACCACTTTCAGTCTGGTGATTGCCAAACCGTTAACGACACCGACAACGCCGCCGGTGACTATTCCCGCTCCCAAAGCGAGCGTTGGAGACCATCCTGCGTTTATCCCCAACGCCGTGATCACACCGGTGAGTGCAATCGTTGATCCAACTGACAGATCAATTCCGCCGCTGATGATGATCATCGTCATTCCAATCGCGCCGATTGCGACGATCACTGTTTGGGCCAGAACGACTCTAAGATTGTTCGGTGATAGAAACTTCGTCGGCGTCTCCATCAACACCGAGAAGATGACAATGACCAGCACCAGACCAAGAATGGGCCCGAGCCGGTTCAGCCAGTTGTGAATCAAGGCTGAGCTGGTAATAACTCGATTTGCTTTTACTTCAGCAATCATCTTCTTACTCAGAAACCAGTCAGTACCACCGCGCGGGTGGGTGCGGCAGCCGGTCTGCTGCAATCGATCGGAGAACAGCTTCGCACCCACCCGCTACCGCGCGGTGGTACTGACTGTTCGGCACGATATCGAACTCTGCGACCGTCGTAGGCCGGATCAAACGGGTTACTTCAAATACTGATCCAGCGGTGGATGCAGTAGCGTCTGAATATCCGCAGAGTTCAGATTGTCAGGCGTGACCAAGGTTACGCCAGTGTCTGTAGTCTTCTCCACGTTGCGGCCATTTAAATGATCCACCATGGTCTTCACGCCGAGGTAGCCCATGTTGAATGGGTTCTGCACGACGATGCCATTGAGTTGTTTATTATTCATGGCGTCTATAAAAGCTTGGCTCGCGTCGAATCCAACGAAGAAGATCTTTCCAGCCTTACCAATGTCCTGAAGTGCCAGCAACATTCCGGCTGTCGAAGACTCATTAGGAGTAAAGATTCCCTGTACCTGATCTCCAAACTGATTCAAGAGATTTTCAGAAGCTCGCTTCGCGGTATCGCGGGTTGCTCCTGCATATTGATCGGTGGAGACTAACTGGACGTCAGGAAACTTCGATTTCATCTCACTCAGAAAACCTTCTTCGCGCTCATTCGTGCTAGCCGAACCCTCTGCATATCGCAGGAGTAGCACCTTTCCTTTACCGTTCAGCAACTGGCCCAGTCGATCCGCGGCCAGCATTCCGCCTTTGCGATTATCTGTGGCGACGAAACTCACGAACGCGTCAGACTTTAGACCTGAATCGATTATCACCGTCGGAACGCCGGCGCGTTTTGCTTCTTCTACTGGCCGTGCGAGCGCTCGATCATCAAGGGGCGCTAGCACGATGCCACTGACGCCCTTGGTCGTGAATCCTTCGACAGTTTGAATTTGCTGCTCTCGATCATCTTCACGTAGTGGTCCTTGCCAGATCACCTCCACCTCATTTCCCTGAGCCGAAAGTTCGCTCGCGGCTTTGTTCGCGCCGGCATGGATGCTCTTCCAGAATTCGTGTGTAGTGCCTTTAGGAATAACGGCGATCGTGAGTTTCTTCTTGCCGTTCGACGTTCCGCCATCAGGCTTCGTGCAACTCTGCGCAACGATGGCCAGCAGAGCTAGCGCTGTACAGCACAACACTATCCTTCGCATAAGGTATGTTCCTCCGATGGAAATGACTCAACAGATGTCCGATATTCAGCTGTCGTTTGTTAGTCCGCCGCGACGATTGGATTGCCCAACTCGCCAATTCCTTCGATATGAACTTGCATCACATCTCCGGGGCGGAGAAACACTGGCGGCTTGCGTGCGAAACCGACGCCGGATGGAGTTCCTGTTGCAATGACATCGCCTGGTTCCAAGGTAATCGTTTCTGACAGAAACTCAATGAGCCTCGGGACGCCGAAGATTAACTGATCCGTATTTGAGTCTTGCATCGCGTTCCCATTGAGCAACAACTTGATCGAAAGCTTATGCGGATCAGGAATTTCGTCAGTCGTAACGATCGTTTGGCCCATCGGCGCAAACGTGTCACACGACTTTCCACGTTGCCATTGACCATCGGCAAACTGAAAGTCGCGGGCACTCACGTCGTTGAAACAGGTATAGCCAAGTACGTAATCGAGGGCGCGATCGACTGAAACATTCTTCGCCCTTCGCCCGATGACAACTGCTAACTCAGCTTCGTAATCGACTTGCGAACTGGACGAAGGGATAACGACAGGTTCGCCAGGACCAATAACTGCTGTAGAAAACTTCGAAAACACGACTGGCTTCTCGGGGATTGCCATCTTACTTTCGGCTGCATGATCCCGATAATTGAGCCCAATGCAAATCAGTTTTCCTGGACGCGGCACCGGCGCATGCCAGTAGGCCTCCTCCCTTCTTATCAACCATCCCTTTTCCTGTGCGCGCGGCAACTGGTCCGGATCGTTCATCAGAGTTTCGTACGTCTCGCGAGCCCGACGAAACCATGGGCCATCCATATCGAGCCACGCGAGCACATCGGACGGTCGCTTTGAAGGATCAAACAACTTCTCGCAATCCAAGCGGAACCCTGAATCGTGATCGCCGTTGGCGAGAAGAATACCGAACCGCGGTGACTGATAGTTCGTTTCTTCATTAGAAAAAGAGATTATTCGCATCGAAATGCTGCCCGAGACACCTCAGTTTGTCGTGACTCACCGCGGATTCATCATCATCGGAGCTCGCCACCTCAGCACGTCACGACAAACTGAAGGAACCTCTGATCAAGTGCTATTCAGTACCATGCGCGGTAGCGAATGGCCAAGACTCAACTCCATTAGTGCAGGTCTTGAGATTTGGCCATCCGCTACCGCGAATGGTACTGAATAGCTTCGTCACTTGATAGAGCTTCCTGAAGTGTATCGAACATGAAACAACGGGCGGTCACGGAGGGCCGCCCCAACAATTAAGTTAACGGCGGTCCATCGTAGATGATGACGTAAAGTTCCTGTGGTCCGTGAACTCCGATCGCCAGGGTCAATTCGATGTCTGCGGTCCGAGATGGACCAGTGATAAAGGTGACAACCGGACTGATCTCGTCGTCACTTTGCAGTGCTGCTAAAGTCTCGCCCAACGTGGAATAAAGATTCGCAGCTTCAAGTATCGCGATGTGAACCGGCGGCACCAACGAGATGAGCCGGTTTCTCTCACGAGAGGAATCGAGGACCAAAGTGCCCGTTTCAGCAATCGCGGCTTGCGCTAACGTGATTCCGATGTCGATACCGAAAAGATCTGACGACGAAGGCGCAATGGTCACCTCCATCTGAACTGCGACCAGCCCGACCTGGTGCTCGAGCTGTTTTGCATCTGACAACGCGATGCGGCGTGGATTGAGTTGAGAATTTTTCAACTCGGTAATGATCCTGGTGAGCGCTTGAATGATCTCCAGCTCAGTTCGAGCAACAACGCAGTGCCCATTAACAGCCTCAAGGCTCGTTTTGAAGAGATCGATTCTCGATGGCGCAACCAACGCAGCACCGTTCGACTGAGTAACTGCCGCCGAACTATGGTCGATTCCGACACGATGATCGTGCTCTGCCGACGCAGCCAGGTGCTCGCGAATTGAAGCGAGTATGGTTTCTCGCGCGTTGCTGGTCGACTGAGTCATTTCTTCAATCCGTCGCTCCATCGATCACGGAAGCTGATGGCATCGAGTGGGCGTAAATCACGTGCTGCTGTCCAGGCTGCCAAGGGTGTAAACATGCGCGTTGTGGGTTTGTCGCTGATCTTGCCTTCGCTTACGAATAAACCCTGAAAGATGCGGCCCAGGCGAGTGCTCAATGTGTAGAGACCCGGCCGCGTCATGATTTGCGCCCAGACTTTGAAGGCCAGACGTTCGCCGATTGGTTTGTTCGCTCTCGTCGGCGACTGCTCAGTGATTTCAGCGCGGAGATGCAGCAGGAGTCGCGGGATATCAATCTTAACTGGACAAACTTCGCGACAAGCGCCGCATAGGCTCGACGCGTACGGGAGTTGTGAGGCTTTCTGAAGTCCGATCAATTGCGGCGTGATTACGGAGCCAATCGGACCCGGGTAGACCGACCCATATGCGTGACCGCCAATCTGCTGATAGACCGGACACGCATTCAAACAAGCGCCGCAACGAATACACGCAAGCGACTGTCGTGTTAGCGGGTGGGCCAACATTCGCGAACGCCCATTATCAAGCACAACAACGTGGACTTCTTCCGGCCCTTCGTCTTCAAGATTTCTCTTCACGCCTGTGATGAAGGACTGGTACGAAGTTAGTCGCTGGCCTGTACCCGAACGCGGCAGCAGCTTCAGGAACACATCGACATCAGCAAAGCGTGGTATGACTTTTTCAATGCCCATCACCGCGATGTGAATTCGCGGCAGACTTGTTGTCAGCCGAATGTTTCCTTCGTTTTCGACGATCAGGATAGTTCCCGTTTCGGCGATTCCAAAGTTAACCCCGCTAATGCCTAAGTCTGCTGCTGCGAAGCGATCGCGAAGCGTGTTGCGGGCGGTTTTGGTTAGTTCGGCGATGTCGTCGGTTGGGGGAATGCCGAGTTCGTCGGTGAATAGTTCAGCAATCTGTTTCTTCGTTTTGTGAATGGCGGGCGCGATGATGTGTGATGGTGTCTCGTGTGCAAGTTGGATTATGTATTCACCGAGATCAGTTTCGACCACTTGCAAGCCGGCAGCTTCGAGAGCGTCATTCAAGTGGGTCTCTTCGGTCGTCATACTCTTGCTCTTAACGACCGTGTGCGCACCGCGTTCGGTGGCTATGGCGAGAATAATGTCGTTGGCATCCGCTGCATTCGGAGCCCAGTGAAACTGCACTCCGCGCGCTTCGGCATTACTAACAAACTGTTCGAGGTAATCGGCCAGATTACTGAGGGTGTGATCTTTGATTGCGCGCGCCTGTGAACGCAAATCTTCCCAATTCGGAAGACTGGCAGCAGCCTCGCGGCGTCGTTCACCGAAGAGTGATGTGGCATTACGCAAAGCTCCGCGCAACTGCACATCTCCAAGTGCAGTTTTTGCGTTCTGGTCGAACGTTTCTGAAGTTAGATGATTCATGTTCGCTGTGGTAACAAGTCAGTACCACCACGGATCCGAAAGATTTCTTCTCTGTGCAACCTCTGTGTTCTCTGCGTGTCTGTGGTGAAAAAGATGGAGCGAACACACACCACAGAGACGCAGAGAACACAGAGGTTGCACAGAGAAGAAATCTTGATTGGGACTCGACGCTCCGTACCACCTGCTTCCACGTGCTACCACTGACTGCTTGCCACTATGTTGAGTACTAGTCACTAGGTTGATTGCGATGCCAGCAGCTCCGCGATATGCATCACTCGCACCTTCGATCCTTTGCGCGAGAGGCGACCACCAATCTGCATTAAACAACTCGCGTCGCCAGACACAACGGCGTTGACACCCGCACGTTCGATCGCATCGATCTTCTGATCGAGTATGGCAACCGATATCTCCGGATACTTGATCGAGAAGGTGCCGCCAAAACCACAACATGAATCGGCGTTCTGAAGCTCAACGAACTCAGCTCCCCGCACGTGACGAATCAATGTTCGGGGTTCGGTCTTTAAATTGAGATCGCGCAATCCGTGACATGCGTCATGCCAGGTAACACGGCCCGTCCAACTCGCTCCAACATCTTCGACTTTCAGCACCCGAACAAGAAACGAACTTAACTCGTAGGTGCGATCCGCGATCCGTTGTGCGCGCTCTCGCCACTCATCATAGTCCTCGAAAAGCTCGGGGAAGTGATGAATCATCGCCGTGCACGAGCCCGAAGGGCTAACAATTGGCTGTTGTGGTTTCTCCTCAAACAGTTGAATGACTTGTTGGGCTACCTGTCGGGCTTCTTTGCGATAACCGGTGTTGAAGGCAGGTTGACCACAACACGTTTGACGAGCATCAAAGTCGACTTCGCAACCGACGCGACGCAATACTTCAACAGCACTTACTCCGACATTACTCCAGAGTTGGTCGACCAGGCAGGTTACGAAAAGAGAAACCCTTGCGACGTTGCCAATTGCCGGTTGTTGATTGCCGATTGGTTTTTCGCCTTGGCTCATGGAAGCTAGTTAGTCAGAACCGCTGAAACGTTTTCACATACCAATCGCAACAACTCAACTACAGTCAAGTTTGGGATTAAAGCGTTACTGGTTCACTTTGTTTCAGGTCTCTGCGCAACCTCTCCGTTCTCTGCGTCTCTTGCGGTTTCCGTCTCAACTTACATAACCGCAGAGACGCCGAGGACGCAGTGGTTGCGCAGAGACTTGAAACTGACCAGCACCATTAAAGCTCATTTTCCTATCACAACAACGCCCTTTACATAATCAGCCGCATGCATATCTTTGCTCAGAGCCGTCTCTACATCATCGAGTTTTGAGTACCGATGTGTGATCAAAGATCGCACATCGATCTGATTCTGCTCGATCAACTGCAACGCGCGCCTATAAACCGAGGGCCGGCCATCGGTATCGAAGCCTCCCGAAGCGCCTACAGAGGTTACAAGCTTTGGCTCTTTGAACAGTAAATTATTCAACACGCTCATGTCAGTACCTGCGTGACCATGACCGTACAACAGGACGGTGGCCTGCTTCTGGACCAATTGAGGAATCAAGGCTACCACGGCTCCTGAGCCTGACGCTTCAATCAGATACTCGACACCTTTGCCACCAGTGTATTCGCGAATCGCCTCGACCATTTCATTCGGAGCGGGATCGATCACTTCACTTGCGCCAAACTCCTTCGCCAGCTGTCGCTTCCTGGTATTCGGATCCGCAACGATCAATGCACCATCGTAACGCTCCACGCTGCGCAAATATTGAACGAACAATAAACCAGCTGGTCCGGCGCCGCATACAAGCATACTCCGGACGCGACGTTCTTTCGCGTTGGCGTTGATAGAGTGTCTCGCTGGCGTCTGCGCTACAACGTTTGACGAATGCAGGATACAACCAAGCGGCTCGACGAGTGCAGCCGCCGCTGACTCGATTGCAGTATTTATCTTTATCGCATTGACTGCGGGAATCGCCAGATACTCTGCCAGCCCGCCGGGCAAACCGGTGATTCCATGTTCGCTGTACAACTCGCACTGATGGGAATCGCCAGTTCGGCAATAATCGCAAAGATTCTCACGACCTCGACTGACGCAATTGATTCCCTGGTCTACTACGACCGCGTCTCCACGAGACACATCATCAACCGCGGAGCCGACTTCTTCGATTCGACCCGTGATTTCATGCCCAAGTATTTGCGGCTGCAATGATAGTGGTATCGGCTGGCCGCGCTCGTTTGTATTGTAGTTCGCATGCCCGGCGAAGATGTGCGCGTCGGTTCCACAAATGCCCACGGCCAAGACGCGAACGAGCACTTCGTTGGGCGCGATTGACGGACGAGGCACATCGCGTATCTCAAGCCGCCCCACGTCATAAAGGACGCTGGCTTTCATCATCGCTGCTGACACAGGTGTAGCGCTGGTCTGATCTGTCGATACCGTCGTGCTCAAGGTAGTATCCAAATTGTCGGGGGCCGCCCGTTCGTCGGGAAAGCTCAAATACAAAGAAAGCGCGGGCGACCACGGAGGGCCACCCTTGCAGTTGATCACGACCTAGCGAGCGCTTTTAGATCGGCGTCGATGTCGGTGGTATCGAGGCGGCCGGTATCTCTCAAAATTGAAAAACGTTCGATCGTCTCTCGGATGCCGTCTTCGAGCGGCGTTGAGGGAATGTCTCCAATCACTTTGCGAATGGCCATGTCGTTCATCGCGGGAGCAATTGGAATCGGCGGTCCACCGAATGTCACGGTATCGCCATTAGAGTTAACCGAGAGCTCATTGATCAAACGTGCAATGGTCGACACTTCAACAGTCTCACCATGAAGATTGAACACATGCGCGCCTTCTGGCATTTGATCGGCGCAGGCGATGAATGCAGCCGCCGTGTCTCGAACGTACTGAAAGTCAGTGCTGCCGCTAAAACGAATGTGGAATGGCCGGCGAAGAACAGCGGCCTTCATGGCTTTTGTTGGATCACTTGTTAAGCCTGTATCTCGATTAACGCCGTAGACGGTAAGAGGTCTCAATCCCACGCTCGAGAGCTTGTGATCGAGAAAATAAATACGCGCGTTACCTTCGTTCGTTCTCTTGAAGACGCCGTAGTGAGTTCCTGGCTCACAACGATCGTTCTCATCCAACGGCGTCTCGTCTTCACTCATTCCGTAAACAGCGGCGGAGCTCGCGTACACAACTCCAGCGACTCCGATCGCACGCGCCGCTTCAAAGACATTCAGTGAGCCGATGACGTTAACGCGTGCTCCCAGTATCGGATCTGCTTTGCAAGTCGGCACCTGCAATCCGGCGAGATGAATAACAACATCAGCATTCGAACTCTTCAACGCCGCGGTGACCGCGTGGCTGTCAGTTACGTCTCCCCTAACAAAGCGCACTCGCCGCAGCGCGTCGTTTTCCATGATCGCACGAAGGCGGCGTGTGTCGTCGCTTAGATCGAAGACGATGGGCGTGGCGCCACGCTCAGCCAGGGCCTTCACGACCCATGAGCCGATGCAGCCTTGGGCGCCTGTGATGAAATAAGTTCGGGCCATCTTAAAAAAATCTGGACAGGATTTCAGAATCTCAAAATTTCTGGATCAAAAGCTAAACGTGCTTAGATCAAGAGTCCCAAATCTAATGCGCGGTCGATCTTGGAATCCTGCAATTCTGAAATCCTGTCTAATACACCTTTCTAATTCAATCTATAGAACCTGGCGGCATTGTCGTGAAAGACTTTGTTCCGCTCCGACTCACTCAGATCTTTCAATGCCTCCTGAAACGATCCCAGCACGCGTTCGTACGAAGACGCCAGCAGACAAACTGGGTGGTCGCTGCCGAACATTAACCGCTCTGGTCCAAACGAATCCAAAGCGCTGTCGATGTATGGACGCAGGTCATCAGTGGACCAACTATTCCATTTTGCTTCCGTAACTAGTCCAGACAATTTGCACTTAATATTTGAAAACTCCGCCAACGGTTGGAACTCATGGGCCCAATCAGCAACTTCACCGCTCGCTACCGGCGGCTTAGCCATGTGGTCAATCACAAGCTGTAGATCGGGACACCGTTCAACGACAGTTCGAACATGACGCAGATGTCGAGTATGAACCAACAAATCATATGACAATCCGTGACGCGCAAGTGCGTTCAGTCCGCGAAGCACCGCGGGTTGGGCCAGCCAATCGTCGTCAGATTCGCTCTCGACCAGATGCCGCACACCTTTAAATCGAGGATGCCGCGCAAGCTCGTTGACCTGATCCGCAACATTGGGATTCATCAAATCTACCCAGCCCACGACACCAGCAATAAACGGAAACTGGTCCGACAATTCCAGAAGCCAATTCGATTCAGCGATGCTGTTGCTCGCCTGCACCAAAACAGTTTTCTCAACTTCGTTCGCTTTCAGAATCGGTTCAAGCATGGGAGGTAAGTAATCCTGATAAAGAACGCCGAGATCACTCGACATCCATGGGTAATCAAAACGTCCGACCTGCCAGAAGTGTTGGTGCGAATCGATGATCAATGAGTTACCGCTTTGCTCCGGAGGAGCAGAATGTTTATAGGCGAGCCGCTCACCTTTGATGTTCGCTCCGTCAGGAGCGGAATGTAATGCGAGCAAACATTGCGCTCCGATGGAGCGCGGCTTGGTGCGATCGCTTGAGCTATAAACATTCTGCTCCGCCGGAGCACCAGCAACTTGATTGCCTTCGCTGAACGGACCTAAGACCAAAGTTCAAAGACCTAAGACCTACTTTGATATTTCGGCTCCCTCGGCTTATCCGCTCGTTTCAATTCGTGATTCTGTCGGGCCTCGCCGTCCAACTCGAGTGCAAATGTTGTTACAAGCTCCGGCGCCTTTCGAGGCAGATCCACCAATCGAATCCGGAAGTCATCCTGGACAAACCGCACCGGCTGATTCGAGCCGTGCATTCTTGCCGACTTCACCTTGTTCAGGAGATTTCCAATCACTACAGTGCTGCCGGGCCAGTAGTAGACGTGCGCGAACAGCGTGTTTCCTTTGCGCGTGAACGTTACATAATTCCCACGCCGTGGCTGGCAGTTGTCGGATTCATAAATCGTGTCGCCGTGCTTGCTCATCCAGTCCCCAACGGCTGTCAGTACCTGCGACGACTCAAGTGGAATCGATCCATCGGCAGTTGGTCCAATATTAAGCAGGTAGTTCCCACCATCGCGCGCGCACGTTACCAAATTGCGAATAACAGTTGTCGGACTCTTCCAGTTCTTATCTGAAGCGTGATAACCCCAACTGTCGTTAAGCGTCATACACGATTCCCACGGCCGATTCTGCGACGCTTCGATGCGTTGCTCAGGAGTATCAAAATCTTCAGGAATCTTCGAACGATTATTGATGATGATATCCGGTTGTAGCTGGCGAACCATCTTGTTCATTTCAACTGATTCCCAGCCTTTCGCATCCAGCGGCCACGCAACGTCGTACCAGAGGATGTCAACTTTGCCGTAGTTCGTCATCAATTCGCGGACTTGACCATGGATGTAGTTGACAAACCGTCGTCGAGCCGCGTCGTCCTTCATGCATTGCGCGCCATCCGGGTGATGCCAATCCATTAGCGAGTAATAAAAGCCAAATCGCAACCCTTCAGCGCGTGCGGCGTCCACGTATTCGCGAACCAGATCTCTGCCTGGACCACGTTTAGTCGCGCAGTAATCAGTCAGCTTTGAATCGAAGTTGCAGAATCCCTCGTGGTGCTTCGTCGTCATCACCATGTACTTCATTCCGGCGCGTTTCGCTAAACGTGCCCAATCGCGCGCTGCGTTCGGCTTCGGTTTGAATTGATCGGCATACGCTTCGTATTCACTGACGGGAATGCCTTCGTTCTCCATCACCCACTCGTGACGCCCCAGCGTGCTGTAGAGTCCCCAGTGAATGAACATGCCAAACTTCGCAGCGTGCCACCATTGCATTCGACGCGTTCGGTCCGCGACCGTTGAAGTTGTCGGCGCTCCGGTGTCCGCCGGTCGAGGTTCCTGAGCGTTCCCTAAATGGGATTTGGTTGCAATCGTTGCCGCACCAGCGGCCGCGCCCATCAACGTGAGATATTTTCGCCTGTTCATAAGGGTCTCCTAACGGATCTCAAAATCGCCTGTTAATCGAATGTCCTGGGAAGATGAGCCAATCATGACGCGGAACGTTCCTGGCTCAACAACGAAGCGCATGTTTCGGTCCCAAAGCGCTAGCTCGAGCGCTGACAATACGAACGTGATCGATTTCGTTTCGCCTGGCTTGAGTTCGACGCGTTCGAAACCGCGCAAGTTCTTCTCATAAGTCGTAACGCTGCTAACCAGGTCGCGCGTGTATAACTGAACTATTTCTGTACCTGCACGTGAACCAGTGTTCTTAACGTCGAGTGCAATATTTATCTTTCCGCTACTAGTTTGCTGATGCGGTGAGATTTGAAGATTTGAGTACGTGAAGGTCGTGTAACTCAGACCGTGACCGAAGTAAAAAAGCGCGCCATTAACTCTCGTCTTCTCGGTTTCCGACTGTGCATTTGGCTTCGTCGGAAAATTGAACGGGATTTGCCCGACGGTCTTAGGAAACGTGACGGTCAACTTTCCGCCGGGGTTGTAATCGCCAAACAACACTTCGGCGATCGCAGTTCCGCCGTGAACACCCGGAAACCAGCCTTCCACGACAGCCGGAACATACTTGTCGACCCAATTGATGCTCATAGGCCTGCCATTTAAGAGAACGACGACGACAGGCTTGCCGACAGCCTGAACGGCCTGCACCAACTCCAGTTGCCGGCCGGGCAAATCTAAACTCGTTCGACTGGCGCTCTCGCCAACCGTTCGTGACGAATCCCCGAGAACAACGATCGCTACTTCAGAATTCCTGGTCACATCAACCGCTTCATCTATTCGCCGTTGCTCTTCTTTTGTTAACGGCTCCGGCAAGACCTCCGTCTCAGGCCAGTGTTCGTTAACAGTGTCGCATCCGAGGGCGTAATTCACCTTCACGTCGGGTCCTAATAATTTGCGGATACCGTTCAGGACGGTGACTCCATCAACGGCAGATGGTCCATAACGATATCGATTGATGCTGTTGTCATCTGCGTTCGGTCCGATGACGGCGATCGATTTAATTTGTTTACTCAACGGCAGCGTGTTTCTGTCGTTCTTGAGCAGGACAATGCTTTCGCGGGCAGCCCGTAAGGCAACCGCCTGATGTTCAGGAGAATTGACGGTTGCTTTTGTCGCGCTCGCGCTCTCGATGTACGGGTGATCGAACAGGCCCAGTTTGAACTTTACTCGGAGTACGTCACGTACTCGATCATCCAGAATTGATTGTGGCAACTTTCGTTCGCTTACGAGCTCACGCAAAGGAAGGATGAAATCCTCAGGATTCGTAAAGTTCGTTTTCACATTCAAGCCTGCGTTAATCGACTGCAGCACCGCTTCTTTCATATCGCGAGCGACGCCATGTTTGTTGTAGAGAAACTCCACGGCCCCGCTGTCGGACACGACGTAACCGCGGAAACCTAAATCTTTCCGCAAACGAGTTGTCAGCCAATACTCACTTCCGGTGATGGGAAGGCCGTCGAAGTCGTTGTAGGAACTCATCACTCCGAGTAATCCGGCCTCTTTGATTGCCGCTGCGAACGGTGGCACGTGAATGTTCTCCACTTCGCGGGGTGAGGTTTGCGGATCCGTTCGCGCTTTATCTTCTCGCGCGCCTTTGCCGGCACTATAGATGACAAAGTGTTTTGCGGTTGAGGCGACACCGTTTTGTTGAAGACCTTTCACCATTTCGACGCCGAGTCGCGACACCAGAAAAGGGTCTTCGCCGTAAGTATCTTCAACTCTGCCCCAGCGTTGATCGCGTGTGACGTCGAGCGTTGGCGCGTAGATATTCGTATAGCCGAGCGCCCGCGCTTCAACTGCTGTGACACGACCAACTTCTCTTATGAGTTCTCGATCCCACGTATGACCAAGCCCCAGCTCTGATGGAAAACTCGTTGCGATAGGCGCTGCTACGCCACGCAGACCTTCGTTGGTGAAATCAACTGGAATGCCTAAACGCGTTTCCTCAATGAAGAAACGTTGGACCTCATTCATGGCCCATACGTGCTTCTCAATGTCGGTGGCGTAGACGCTCTTTGAACCGTTGGCCCAGCCATTCAGGTGTTCGTCGATGTTGGCAATGCCGTCTTTCCAAACCTGGTTCTTCCAACCGGCTGTCGGTAACTCATCTTTGAGCACTCGGTTATAGCCGTAGAGCGTGGCGGTCTGACACGTCTTTTCTTCGAGTGTCATTTGGGATAACAGATCCGTGATCCTGCGCTCGATGTCCGCCTTTGGATCTTCGTAGGTATCCATTCGACCATTCTTGTTTAGATCAATCCACCCGGAATGGTAGATATCCTTTCGTGTCGATTGCTGAGCTCGTCCGCTGAAACCAACTGGACTCAGGGCTAGGACCAGTGCAGACATGAAGATGGCGATCGCAGTTTTCATGGTTTCGATCAAGATGCTGATGGACTTCTCATTCTCCCCTGGCTTTAGCCTGGGGTTCGAAAGCGTGATGGTGGTCTCGAACCGTTTCAACGGTTTCGGCCAAACCACCCAACAATTAGGACACAGTTAGGGAAACCGTTAAAACGGTTCCACTCGATTGCCAGCCTCTAACCCCAGGCTGAAGCCAGGGGAGAATGAGAAGCTCGATCAGTTGCGACGCACGCTTCCAACGCGATACTTCCTGCTGATCTGTTTGGCGTCGATGCTGACGGTATATGACCTTGCCGCTTCATCCACCGAGAGCCTGATGTAATTGCCGTTGCAGTTTTCGTCTTCGTTCGCGATGTAGCCTGACATCGTATTGTTGTTCGCAGTGGTCGCCAGGTTCCGATGCAGTTGATATATCGCTTCAATACCAGGAGCCGCCTTTAGCGTGGCAAGCGTGTTGACCTCACCGCCTTTTCTTGGGCCGTTATCTATGATTGCCACTCGGGGCTTGAGACTGTTGACGAGGCTTGGGTTGTTGCTGCTGTCAGAGCCGTGATGGTCTACTTGATAAACGTCGACCATTCCAACAAGATCGCGAGGGCAGACAAGCTTGTTCTCAACATTCCAGGTCAAATCTCCACCGTCAAAGAACCGAAAGCCACCAAAAGTCAGGACAAACCCGAGGCTGTTGGCATTATCCGTTTTGTCTTCAGCCGCGGGTCTTTGATCAGCATTGCAAACACGAATCTGTGGAGAACCGGCAGGTTCGCCCTTCACAACACCGCTTCCAGCAACGATCTCGAGTCGCAAACGAGGGAATGGTCCACCGTTGCGCAGTTTGATTTCGTCACCAGCTTTAAGAGTCTGGTTTTTGCCATCAGTAGTTTTCTTGTACGGGTCGATTAGCTCAGGAAGGATGTCCTGTGCCAGTGCAGTCGGAACTCCGTGATCGTAGTAGCGTTTAACCGGGATCAGTTGGACCAGTTGCGGGATGCCGCCAACGTGATCGCGATGC
Source organism: Acidobacteriota bacterium (assembly GCA_046765655.1). Lineage (GTDB taxonomy): Bacteria > Acidobacteriota > Blastocatellia > Pyrinomonadales > Pyrinomonadaceae > PSRF01. The sequence continues at coordinate 6,016 of JBKPMX010000138.1, read as the reverse complement.
CAATGTGTCGTGACGTAGTGGTCTATCGCCTTCACCTTCGCAACGTCCCGCGCTACTCGTGCAATCCGGCCCGCGTCACGTTCACCGGGAAAACCTGAATCGATCAAGATAGACTCGCCAACTGGAGTAACGATGAGAGTCGCCGCACCACCTTCTACATCGATGAAATAGATGTCGAGTGTCTTGGCGGAGACGGCAGCGGAAAAGAGCACGAGCATCGAGAGCAGAGCGAATAACCGCGCAGCCAATTGAATAGTGGTATTGTTGATTTTCTTCATCATTCGGCCCGTCAACTGTTTTTTTTAGTACCTCTGTGCAACAGAGCAAATCCTTTCAATGATGTATTTCTGGTTCTGGCGTCTCAGCTCCAGCCAGGAGAAAATCAAAATCGCAACCTTGATCAGCTTGCAAAACATGACTTGAGTACAGCGCGCCAAACCCACGTTCATACTTCGGCGGTTGCGGTTCCCATGCCGCACGACGTCGCGTCAATTCCTCGTCATCGACGATCAAATCGAGCCTTCTCGCTGGCACGTCCAATTCAATCAGATCGTCGTTCTGCACCAGCGCCAATGGACCACCGATGAACGATTCCGGCGAAACGTGGAGGACACACGCGCCGTACGATGTGCCACTCATGCGTGCATCAGAAATGCGGACCATATCTCGCACACCTTGCTCCAGAAGTTTGCGCGGAATCGGGAGCATCCCCCATTCGGGCATTCCTGGACCACCAAGCGGACCCGCGTTTTGCAACACGAGAACTGAATCAGCATCGACGTTGAGGGAATCATCATCGATGCGCGCTACGAGGTCGTTGTAATTATTGAAGACAACGGCACGCCCGCGATGCTTGAGCAGTCGCTTTTCTGCAGCCGTCGGCTTGATGACAGCCCCGGTTGGAGCAAGATTGCCATAGAGGATGGCGGTTCCTCCTGACGACGACACCGGATCGTTCAAAGATCGGATCACCTGCGGATTCGACACCTCCGCTGACTGAATTCCATCTCCGATAGTCTTACCTTCTACGGTTCGACAATCGAGATTCAGAAGTTGAGCAATCTCTCTAAGCAGCGCACGTAACCCGCCGGCGTAATAGAAGTCTTCCATCAGATACTCGCCCGACGGACGGAGATTCGCGATCATCGGCGTGCTCGCAGATATTTGATCAAATTGCTTCAGGTCAAGTTTGATACCCGCACGTCCGGCAAGCGCGACGAGATGAATGATCGCATTCGTCGATCCGCCGATTGCCATGTCGGCAGTGATCGCGTTTTGAAATGCTGCTGGTGTAAGAATTTCGCGCGGCTTTAGATCTTCCCAAACCATTTGCACGATGCGTCGCCCACACTTGGTCGCCATCCGTGAGTGATTCGCATCGACTGCCGGAATCGACGAAGCACCGGCCAAAGTCATGCCAAGGGTTTCAGCGATCGCGGTCATCGTAGAAGCCGTGCCCATCGTCATGCAGTGTCCCGGACTGCGCGCGATGCCGTCTTCCATTTCGGACCATTGGCAATCGGTGATGTTGCCAGCGCATTTCTCGGCCCAGTACTTCCACATGTCAGTGCCACTGCCGAGTACCTGACCGTTCCAATTGCCGCGCAGCATTGGTCCCGCAGGCAAATAAATTGCGGGCAAGTTCATGCTGATCGCGCCCATTAAAAGACCAGGCGTCGTTTTGTCGCAGCCACCCATCAAGACGACCCCGTCGATTGGTTGACTGCGAATCAATTCTTCAGTCTCCATTGCCAGGAAATTCCGAAACATCATCGGACTCGGCTTCATGAACGTTTCGTTAACCGGCATTGCCGGCAACTCGACCGGGAAACCTCCAGCTTGCCAAACGCCTCGCTTTACTTCTTCAGCACGAGTACGGAAGTGACTATGACAAGTTGTGAGGTCGCTCCAGGTGTTGATGATTCCGATAACCGGTTTACCCTGAAAATCATCGAGCGCATAGCCCATCTGCTTCGCGCGCGATCGATGACAGAACGAATTCAGATCCTCCGTCCCGAACCAACGTTGACTGCGTAATTGATCTGGCGTCTTCATGAGCACTCGTAACTAGCTACTGATGTTCTTGTCACGTTATTCATCGACCACGCTGTAGATCTTGTCTTCGACTTCAGCTACGGCTTTTCCCATCTCACCCGTGACCTGCGGTTGGCGATTATCAAGCACCGCCTGAACAAAATCTTCGATCAGCGGTTGGTGGATATTTTGCGCGGGAGCATGTAACTCACTTCGCAGGCTATCTCGTGTGGTGATGATTAAATTTCCTTCGTTTAGCACTTCAACGTTCATCGACCCTTCAGAACCAAACACAGTGAAGGAATCGCGAGGCTCCATCACCGCATGCGACACAGTCAGAGTGGCAATCGTTCCTTGTTCGAACTCGAACGTGGCTGCCGCGGTGTCTTCCACTAGACGATTAAACAAGGCAGTCGACGTTACGCCAGTTACTTGTCGCGTTGAGCCAAACAGGTGAAGCAGAAGTTGAATGCGATGACATCCAAAGTCGAACATTGGGCCACCGCCTGAAATTTCTGGTTTCAACAGCCACGCCCTGGAATTCGAGGGCGCTGGATCGAACCACTCAAAAGCTGTGACCCGCGCGATGACCGGTTTGCCTATCTCTCCGGAATTGATCACTTCTTTCATTCGCCTGACTACCGGATAAAAGTGCCGGTAATAAGCAATGCCTAGTTTGCCTCCGTGCACTTTCGCGGCCGAGATCATTCGATCGCAGTCAGCGACATTGAGGGCCATCGGTTTTTCGCACAACACGTGCTTGCCGGATTCGAGCGCCGTCATCGTTTGCTCTGCGTGTAGATTCACGGGCGTAGCGACGTATACGGCATCGATATCTTTGCATCGTACGAGTTCGTTCCAATCCGCAAACCGATGTAGGACGTTGAATTTGTCGCCAAATTCATCGAGTAAATCTGTGTTTGCGCGACTGACGGCCACAAGCTCGGAGTGCTGAGTCTCTACCAATGCCGGCGCCACCCGTTTTTGAGCGATGTCTCCGCAACCAATCAAGCCCCAGCGAACCGACTTATTGCCGAGTGTCGATTGCCGACCGCCGATTTGTTCGTGTTCGTCGTTAGTCATAATCGGACGAGCTTAGAAAAAGAAGGTCCGCTTTAATTGCTTTTAATCGGCAATCGTTGCTTTCAGTTTGTCTCCAACACAATCACCGTCGCAATCGCATCCGGCGCTTTGGCTGGCACTTGCAATATAGCGCCGTCACTCGACTTACTGATGTTCAGTTGCTGCTTCAGATCCGCCAGTAGATATGCGCGACTGATTGTCTTTCCAAATGCGGGCACACTAAGTTTTCCATCAGCCGGCCAATTGAAGACGTGCAAGTAAACTCGTCCGGGCTTACTCGTTGCGCGGCCAAACTCAAGTTGCTTAGCGAATGGACTTGCTGTTGTACCGTATATCGCCGCACTGTTCGTCTTCATCCAACGACCCATCTCGCTCAACCGCGTAACACTTTCAGCAGGTATCAAACCTTCTGCTGTTGGTCCAACATTGAGCAGATAGTTACCGCCCTTTGACGCGATATCGATCAGGTTGCGAATGAGCGTCTCGCTTGATTTCCATTTATCGTCGTAAAATTTGAAACCCCAGGTTGTATTCATCGTCATACAGCTTTCCCAATCGATTCCGGGCAAGCCGTTAGCGGGTATCTGCTGTTCTGGGGTTCCAAAGTCGCCTGCATAAATCTGATCGGTCTTGCTCAGCCCCTTCATGCCCTCGCGGCCACGTCCCACTCGATTGTTGATGATGATGTTTGGCTTCAAACCACGGACGAACTGGTACAACTCTTTGCCATCATCCTCGGTCCACCAGTCTTGCCATTCGCCATCAAACCAGAGTACTGCCGGATCGTAGTTGGTGATGAGCTCCCGAAGTTGCGCGCGCATGTACTTCAGGTATTCCTCTTTGCCACCCGGTTTCAGCTTCGTCGTGCGGTTGCCGGCCGTTGGATCTTTGCCTGGTGCATCGACGTACGCTGCCGGATAGTGCCAATCCAGAATTGAATAGTAAAAACAAAACTTGAGCCCTTGTTTCTTCGCTTCAACGGCCAACGCCTTTATCGGATCTTTGTGGTAGGGGGTCGCATCAACGATGTCGTAGCTACTAATTCTGCTGTCGAACATCGCGAAGCCATCGTGATGCTTCGAGGTGATGACGATGTACTTCATGCCTGCATCTTTGGCAATGCGCACCCACTCTTTTGCATCGAACTTGACCGGGTTGAATTGCGCCGTGAACTTCTCGTAGTCTGCTCGCGGAATGTTGGCCCATTCCATAATCCACTCGCCGATTCTGTCAGACCTCTTGCCTTTATATTCGCCTGCAGGAACCGCGTACAGACCCCAGTGAATGAACATCCCAAAACGCGCTTCTCGCCACCAGCGCATGCGCGCGTCATGTTGGGCTTGGGTTTCGGCTACATCAGTGCGCGGAACAATTAAGGGTTGGCTATAAAGTGTTTCGCTCTGAAGCGCCAAACAGAAGACAGCGATGGCGATAAACAATCTTCTATCGATCATTCTTTGCATCCCGTCATAACCCAGTTGACCATCTCATTCTCCCCAGGCTTCAGCCTGGGGTTAATGCCCTGAATGATTTCAGCGAACCGTTTTTAACGGTTTCTCTAATTGGTTCATCAAAATCGCCCGCCCAAAGAACCGTTGAAACGGTTTCCATATCTCGTGGTCCCGCCGATCCCCAAGCTAAAGCTTGAGGAGAATGAGAGCTTGATCTCAATCGGCCCACAACACAGGTTGCCGGATGAAAAAGTTTCTAATCACTTCTTCAACATTCGAATCCGCCGGAAGCTTTTGCCAGAGTTCGAGGTAGTCGCGATGATTCAACGCGCGCCCCGCAAATAACAAACTGATGTGTCGCATCGGCCATTCAGCGTCGTACATCACGTCTGGCTTCAATGGCCAACTCTTCTTGTCCTTTATGTATGGATACAAGTACGCAACGGCGCGGGCGACGCCGCGTCCATCTCTTGTTTCAAATTTCCAGAGGTTGTCATTCGGTGTGGAAAGGATCTGGCAAACCGTCGTCATCGCGTCGAGATTAAAAAGCGAATAGCCGTAGGGTTTCGTGCGTCGCTTCTCTTCCGGGAAACTTCCATCAACCGCTATCTGATTAGGAACAAGCACGGTCTTAAATCGATCGCGGCAATACTCGAGCAACGTCTTGTCACCTATGAGATCAGCAAATGCCGAAACCTGCATCACCCAGCACGTTCCATGATTGTTCCGGGCGTCGCGTTCGTCAGTACCATTCTTGCTCGTCGTCATCCAAACAACGTAATCACTGAACCATTTCTTGATCTGTTTGAGTTCAGCTTCAGATAGCGCACCTGAAGCTTCAAGCACCTGAATGGCTTTAGCTACTTCGACCAGATGAATGGTGTCGATGATACCCGTGCCGCGACCAGTAAATCGTCCATGAATCGCCTGCGCGAATTCAAGACTCGGGTTCATACGCGTTGCTTCGTTGATAAACCATGCGCGCAGATGAGTCGCAGCTTTTCGTGCATAGCGCGTGTCTTTCGTAATCTTCCAGGCAGCAGTCAACGCCGGGACTTGAATACTCAGGCGCATTAAATATCGACGATGATCGACAAAGTTATCCGGATTGGACATCCCATCACGCTGAATATAAGGACCACTTGGATTGTTTGGATCGGGCCACCAGTAGTCGCCTTCTGAAAAGAAGTCATGTAAGCCACCAGAACTGCGTGGCGATCGTGAAGCGGTGATCGTGATGGGCTGCTCATTCAAGTACTTGTTAGCGGCGGTCAAAATACGACTGCGATCAAATGTCGCGACCTTGAGCCTCTGTCCTTGTGCAGAGGAGGCCGCGAGGAGAAGAAACACAGCTAACAGAATCTGCTTCATCTAATTAAGAAAATTAGCCGGGGCCGTGCTCGTTGCCGCCTCTGTAAGTTGAGCGCTAAGCCCGCCCTCTTCCCAAC